>NZ_JBQQBQ010000013.1:0-263343 GCF_052245915.1 Nonomuraea sp. 10N515B | reverse complement strand
CCTCGTCACGCTCGTCGGCGAACGCGGCGATGTAGGCGTCGACCTCGGCCTTGAGCGCTTCGGCGAGCATCCGGCGGGCGCCTTCGCGGACGAGTTCGTCGATCAGCGCGGCGGAGACCGGGCCGCCAGCCGTACGGTGGTCGCCGTCGGCGGGGTCAGGGACTACGGTGAGCATCGCGTGTGCCTTCCCGACCGACGTTGGCGCGTCGGCCATGCGTGAGAGACCTCAAACGATCACCGGGAAGGTACACCCCTTCCCGGCTGATCCACAGGTCTCAAGCATTGCTCGGCTCCAGATGTGCGGGCAGCCAAGCTGCAACAGCGGCCTGGCCCAGAACTGCACAGATGCTGCCCTTATGATCGCCTGTTCTTGGCCGGCCATCGAAGGTGGCTGGGGGCGATCGGCTGGCCAGGGCTTCGTTCCTCAGCCCTGGCCAGCCGAGCACCGTGGTGGCAGGCAGCGATACGCGATGGCGCAAGCGCCACCCTTGACCAGAATCACGGGCGCGAGTCGCCCGTCCCTGGCAGCTATCGGGAGCGGGGAGGGGAAT
Source organism: Nonomuraea sp. 10N515B (assembly GCF_052245915.1). Classification (NCBI taxonomy): domain Bacteria; kingdom Bacillati; phylum Actinomycetota; class Actinomycetes; order Streptosporangiales; family Streptosporangiaceae; genus Nonomuraea; species Nonomuraea sp. 10N515B. The sequence goes on along the minus strand of NZ_JBQQBQ010000013.1, from coordinate 262,792 downwards.
GGGCCAGGCGGTCGTTGACCAAGCGCTGGCGTTCCATCGAAAGACCGCGAGCAGTCATAGCCCTATGCAGAAGATCTGCATCGAACCCGTGCGCCGCCATGTGGTCGAGGAGAGGTTCGTATCGATCGGGCCGATCACGCAAGAGTTCTGTGGCCAACCGCAGTTCCAGGCGCACGACAGGAACGCGATGCGAGCCACACCTGATCAAGACGTAGTGCTGCCACGGGCCACGGCCGATGCACTCCATCCCATCGGAGTCGGTCTCCTGCTCAACCGTGCTGATCTCTACATGGACCCCGTTCACCTCGTACCTAGCGAAATACTGCGAACTCTCGGGGAGCCAAGATGCCGTATACAGGCAGGGGAAGGACGAAAGGGCGGCAGCGAACGCGTCCACGTCCTTCCGCCGAGCCACTAAGAGGTCAACATCCCCGACAGGAAGATGAACACCTTGCAGTAGAGCGGCACCTGTGCCACCCACGCGGTACATCGGGTCGGTCCCCACAGCCCTCAGGGCGGTGAGAGTCGTCTCTAACGCCGACGCTACATCCTCCAGCCGCAGAAATGCCTCACCGTCTCCCATGACGATCAGCGTACCCATTACGAGCCTCCAAGGTCAGGGCTCTATTTGTCGGGCCATTGCCGGGCCGTTAACTCCAGTGACGAGGGGTCAACCACGGTCACTCGAGACCGATCTCCCTCCCAGGTCAGAGCCGCGACGTCGAGTAATCGTTGCAGTTCCCAAGCGGACAGCGCGCGTTCGATTCCCGTCACCCGCTCCAGCGTTCGTGTAACAGTGTTCAGTCCCCACTCAGCGATGATCACTCGGGGCTTGAGTCGTTGAGGAGTTCGGTCTCGACGAGGCCATCCAGCGCCCGGTGGAGTTTCGCGTCGGTGGTCAACAGCGGAATCTCTCGATCGAGAGCAAGCTGCGCGAAGACGGCGTCATACATGCGCAACGTCAACCGCACCGCCAGAGCGGCGGCCCGCTCCAACCGGTCGGCGTCCACGGGATAGACCCGAACACCGAGTTCGTCAATGATGCGAACGGCCGCGATGGACTCATCTGCGGATAGCCGACCCGCGAGCAGACCTTCTTTCGCAGCACTCCGGCAACTTCAATCCGCGCGAAGTCCGCTGTCTCCAGACTTACCCGGTCGTGCAGGAAGTCGTCCCGGATCTGGCGGGCGTGCTCGAAGCCAGGTTGATCGACGAACCACCGTAGGAACACGCCGGTATCCACAACGTACGCGTCAGCCACGCGCGCCTTCTCGGAGACGGTCCAGCTCCTCGTCGACGCCCGTCACACCGCGCATCCGCTCCTGAACCCGCTCCATAATGGCCAGCGCTCGCTCACGGCGACCAGCTGTCTCCAGGTTCTCGCGTACAAGTGCGAGAACCGGCTGGACGCGGTCTTCCGGAAGCCGATCGACTAGAGCATGCAACTCTTCACGCATCGCGCTCATGCTCGCAGTCTACGCCTCGCCCATGCTCGCCTCCCTGGCTATTTATGCAGGCGACGCAGACTGGTGGCCGCGCCCGTTCGCAGAGCGATCTACGGAAACTCAAGGGGACTCACGGTCAATCGACCGGCATACGCCCAGGTCAGCGTTTCCCCTGCTCAGAGGCCGTGATCGCGAAAGAGTTCCCAAGCTGACAGCGCGGGTTCGATTGGCGATTGTCCGGCGGGAACGAGCAGCCAGGCGGATCGTCCTCGTGCCCTGTAGTGGCCCATTAGATAGGCGTGCGGCAACCGCGTGGCCATCGGCCAGCGCACTCCACGCCGCCATCGTCCGCCGGAGCGACGAGCAAGCCTTCGATGTCGGTGACGTGGTGCAGTATCGGCTCACCGGATCACGGCGAACAGGAGATCAGTGTGCCGCCCACCAACCAGCAGATAGCCGGCCACGCGTTCCTCAAGGGTATGTACGAGGACGGCTATTACCCCGACCACGTTGTTGACAAGGGCAGAGGGATTCTGCTGCGCCTGTGCGAGCGCATCGAGGCCGAGCGGCCGTCGGACCTCGCGGCGCTGTACGCCCCATGCGGCGACGGAGAAGTTCAACCAGTTGGAGGCCGAGTTCGAGGCGGCCGGCAGCGAGATCGAGACCGTGGCGCGCGAGGTGATCGCTGAGGACTTCTGGTTTGTGGCGTCGGCCTACGGGTTCGCCGACGCGGACGGGGAAGAGTTGGTCGCGACCCGCGATTGGTGACGCGCCGACTGCTCACGGCCCCGCCTCCTGTGTCTACGGTTGTCAAGGTGATGGGCTCAGCTCGTGGGGATGCGCAGGGATGAGCGGTGCGCCCAGGTCGCCCAGCGCCAGAGCCACTCGATGGGGCCCTGGCGGTAGCGACGCAGCCAGAGGGTGGAGAACAGCCACTGGGCCGCCAGGATGGCTCCCGCAGTCCAGTACGCCGCGGTCGAGGATTGGTCGATCGGCAGGCCGAGGATGCGACTGGCCGCCAGAACGAGGAGTGTGGCGGTCAGATAACTGGTCAGTGCCATCCGGCCCAGTGGCGCGAAAACGAAGTGCAGCGCCGGTCGCAGCGGCGTTCTGAGCAGGACCAGCAGGCCGCACACGTACACACCGACGAGCAGCAGATCTGCAAGGCTGGACGTGGAGGACAGGTACGTCGTGGCCCCCACGGCCCGCATGCTGGCCTGTACCCACAGGGCAGAAGCCAGTCCCGCCGCGAAGACCAGGCCCAGCAGGAGGGGCCCTCGGGTGGACCGCTCGATGTGCTCGATCACTCCGTAGCGGACCAGTGCTGAGCCCAGCAAGAACAGCCCGGCGATCAGCAGGGGCCCGCCCCCGCCGAAGATCAGCGCCGCCGGGATGAGTGCGGCGGCGAGGCCGGCCATGGCCCACCGCGGCAGCCAGGTCGAGGGCAGCAGCACCAGTATGCCGACGACGGCGTAGTTGGTCAGGATCTCGCCCGGCCATAGCAGCATGTGCACGAGGCCGATCGCGAGCAGCGCCCCAAGCCTGCGCAGCAGGACCAGGCGTGGGCGGGGGACGCGGCTCGCGGCGGAGTCCAGCAGCAGCGCGAAACCGATGCCGAACAGCAGGGAGAAGATCGGCAGTCCGAGCCAGGGGTCCCAGTCGCCCATGGGCTGCGCCACGACGGCGGAGCTGCCGGTGGCCATGAGCTGGATGTTGGCGAGCAGGATCTCGCACAGCGCGAACCCACGCAGCACGTCGAGCGCGATGATCCGGGGCCGACCCGAGGAGAGCGCAGCGGTCTGAGGCTGGCCGGACGCATGCTCGGCGGTCTGAGGCCGATCGGGTGAGGCGGCGGCGGGTCCGTCGTGCGGGAGACGGTGGCCGGGATGGCTGGCCGAACCCTTGGGATGCGATTCCTGGGGGAGATCTTCGCGTGGCATGGCGCCTCATCCTGCAGGGCTACCCAGGGGGACGGCACCGGTCGAAAGCAGGGTCCGCAGCACCCGAGATCATACTTTCGGCCGGTTCATCGGCGAGGGCGGGCGCGTGGCCTTAAGCGATCGCTGAGGATCCACGCTGGTAGCCCCTGATCTCGGAAGGCGCGCGGGTACAGCGGCGGATTCCGGTAAGACAGCCAGGCCAGCGTTTCCCCTTCTCAAGATCATGATCTTGAAAATGCCTGGTAGGAGTGCGGTGGCGGACCTGCGGTGGCTGGTTCAGGCGTACCCTTCGGACGGTTCAGGACAAGAACACCGCGAAGCCAAGTGGCGGGTGAACGTTTCAGACGTCGACGACCCAGGTGCAAACGGCCCGAAAACATGCCTTCGACGTATCAAGACGTCGTTACGCTTCTAGATCCGGTGACGAATGGGAGCGCTCCGCATGGGTCTGGAGATCAGGTTCCTCGGTCCGTGGCAGATCACGACGGATGACCATGTGGTCAAGCTGGCCGGGCAGCGGCGGATCGGGGTCCTCGCCAGGCTCGCTCTGGACACAGGCCAGGCCGTCCACGCCGACCGCATCCTCTCCGACGTGTGGGCGGGCAGTTCGGCGGCGACCGCGGCCAAGCAACTCCACATCGTGATCTCCAAGCTCCGAGAGACGCTTGTTCCCCACGGCGGTGAGGACATCATCGAGACGGTCCCCGGCGCTTACCGGCTCACCCTCGACCGTGACCGCGTCGATGCGCACCTGTTCACCAGGCTGGCCCTGCGGGCGCGCACCGCCCGCGCCCAGGACGCGACAGCGACCGCCGACGCGCTGTTCCGCCAGGCGCTCGGGCTGTGGCGAGGGCCGGCGCTGGCCGAGGTGGACGCGCCTTGGGCGAGGATCGAGGCTGGCCGGTTGGAGGAGGAACGGCTCGCTGTTCTGGAAGAGCACGTCGATTTACGGCTCGCCGCCGGGGACCACCGCGCCGTGGCCGCCGAACTCGCCGCGCACGTCAAGGCTCACCCGCTGCGCGAGCGGCCCGCCGCCCAGCTCATGCTCGCCCTGTACCGCGACGCGCGATCTTCCGAGGCGCTGGCCGTCTACCAGGACACCCGCCGGGTCATGGTGGAGGAGTTGGGCATCGAACCCAGCAACGAGCTGCGCCGCCTCCACCAGGCCATCCTCGGCCGCAACCCCGTGCTCGATCTCAGCGCTCCGGCGCAGGACGTCACGCTGGCCGAGCCGGTCGTGCCTGCCGAGCTTCCCGCCGACACGCAGGCGTTCACCGCCCGGGCCACCGAGATCGAGCGGCTGCGAGCCGCCCTCGTCACGGGCGGCGGTTCCATGATCACGGTAATCGATGGTCCCGGCGGCATCGGCAAGTCGGCGCTCGCCGTACACGTAGCGCATGCCGTCAGCGGCCGCTTCACCGACGGCGTTGTCTACGTCAACCTGCACGGCTCCACCGCCGGGCTTGCCCCACTGACGTCCATCGAAGCGCTGCGCCACTTGCTGCGCTCGCTGGGTCTCGACGGCAGTGCCGTACCCGCCGACCCCAGTGAGGCCGCCGCCCGCTACCGATCGCTCACCGCGACGTGCAACCTGCTGGTGATCCTCGACAACGCCCGCGACGTACGTCAGGTCCGCCCTCTCATCCCAGGCGGGGCGGGCTGCCGGGTCCTCATCACCAGCCGCGACCCGCTCGCCGTTCTGGACAACGCCCACCACCTGCACCTCGGCACGCTCGATGACTCCGACGCGGCCGCGCTGCTCACCCGTGTCGTCGGTGCCGACCGGGTACGCGCCGAGCCGGAGGCGACGGCGGAGATCGTACGGCTCTGCGGCGGCTTCCCGCTCGCGCTCCGGATCGCGGGCGCCCGGCTGGCGGCCCACCCCGACCGAGCGATTTCCGATCTGGCGGTACGGCTCGCCGACGCCACCCGGCGCCTGGATCTGCTGGAGTACGCCGACCTGGCCGTGCGCGCCGGTATCGCGGTCAGCCACCAGCACCTACGCGAGGAGCCGGCCGGGCGGGACGCCGCTCACCTACTGGCCCTGCTCGGCCTGCTTGAACTGCCCACGCACACCCCCGCCGTTACCGCCGCCCTGGCAGGCTGGCCGGAACACCGCGCAGAGGCCGCCCTGGAACGCCTCCTTGACGCCCGGCTCCTCGAACCCGCAGGGCCTGACCGCTACCAGTTCCACGACCTGGTCCGCCTCTACGCCCGGGAACAGGAGCTTGCCGGGGAGGGGCGGGCAAGCGCGGTCCGCCGCGTTCTGCACCACTACCTGGCCACGGCGATTCAGGCTGAAGGCCTGGAGAGTGGCCGCACCACGGACTTCGACCACTTCCCCGCCGAGCAGCCCGGGGAGGAGATCACCACCGCGGAGGCCGCGAACGAGTGGGTCGAGCGTGAACGGGACAACCTGCTGGCCGCGGTCCGCCAGGCGGCCAGCGACTCCACCGATCAGACGGCGGCCGTTCTCGCGAACGTCACCCAGTGGCTGTTCGACCGGCGGGGTTGGTTCTCCGAGCTTGTCGAGATGAGCGAGAAGGCCTTGCGAAGTGCCGCCGAGTTGGAGGACTGGGCCGCCAAGGCGCTCCTGCACCAGGGGCTCGGCTCCGTCCACCAGCAACTCGGACGCTTCGGGGAGTCCCTGGACCAGCTGGAGGAGGGGCTGGCCTGCTGGGACCGGGCCGGACTGCCGGACCGGAAGGCGGGGATTTACAACGACCTCGGGACCACCTACGCCATGATGGGCCGCTATGACGACGCCCTGGCCGCGCTGGAGCGTGCGCTCGCCGTCATCGAGCGGACCGGCCGCAGGGACCACGAGTCCTACGTCCGCAACAACCGGGTGCACGTCTACTACCGTCAGGGGAGATTCGGGGAAGCCGTCGACGAAGCACGGCACGTCCTGGCCATGACGGAGGAACTGGACGACACCGGGAGCCTCGGCATCGCCCGCGACACCCTCGCCGACGCCTACCGGGCCAACGGCATGCTCGTCGAGGCCGTAGAGGAATACCGCCACGCCATCAAGCTCCAGCGTGAGGTCGGCTTCACGCTCTACACCGCCGTGTCCAGCTGGTGGCTCGGCCACACCCTGAACGACCTGGGACGACGGGAGGAGGCGTGGGCCTCCTGGCGGGAGTCGCTCGACCTGCTTCGCGAGGCCCGCCTCCTGACCCCCGCCGAGGTGGCGGCCTACCTCGCGCAGCCCGTCCCGGACACGCCGGAACCCATCAAGAACCAGCTGTGAGCGCCGAAGTCCCCTGTGAGAAGCAACGCCATCACGAGCCTCTGCGTTTTGATCTTGTCCAGCGCCGTGGCGGCTGGAGCGTACGAGCAGTGAGACATCGGTCTGTACGATCCAGGAGATCTTCCTGGTCTCCGTCACGCTGACCTCGCCGCTCTCCAACCGCAACCGCCATGCGAATGAGCTTGGATCGGCATGCAGGGGTCCAACCGTAGGTACGGTATGCAGCGGGTATATCCGGCCCCCTCCACGGCACGAATTCCTTGACAGCTGAGCCGGCGCCTGGCGAAATGGGCGTCCGGATCTTGGAAGGAAGCCCGTGCGTCTCGCTCGTCCTCTTGCGGTCACCATGCTCATGGCCGCCGCCTTAGCCGTGCCGCAACAACCTGCACAGGCGGCCGTGTTCAAGCATCCTGGCGTCCTGGTCAGCCGTGCTCAGCTCGACTTCGTCAGGGCCAACCTCGGCAACGAGCCGTGGAAGTCCGCCTGGAACGCCCTGCGAAGCCATTCCTTTGCCTCGCTGTCCTATACGGCCAAGCCCCGCGCCGTCGTGGAGTGCGGCCCGGTGTCGAATCCCGACTACGGCTGCTCGGACGAACGCAAGGACGCCATGGCGGCCTACACGCATGCCCTGCAGTGGTACCTGACCAAGGACTCCCGCTACGCCAAGAAGGCGATCCAGATCATGGACGCCTGGTCAGCTGTGATCACCAAGCACACCGGGGACAATGCGCCGCTGCAGACCGGCTGGGCGGGCGCCAACTTCTCCCGCGCCGCCGAGCTCATCAAGCACACCTACACCGGCTGGGCCCAGGCCGGCCGGTTCGCCGGCAAGCTGCGCACCGTGTACCTCCCGACCTTGATCGCCGGAAGGCCCAACAACAACGGCAACTGGGAACTGATCATGACCGATGCCGCCATCGGCATCGCCGTGCATCTGGACGACCGTGCCTCCTTCGACCGGGCGGTCACGACCTGGCGCGGCAGGCTGCCCGCCTACATCTATCTCAAGACGGACGGCTCATACCCTAAGGCGCCGCCGAACAGCCAGTACGACACCAAAGCCGAGATCATCAAATACTGGAAGGGGCAGACCACGTTCGTGGACGGGCTGACCCAGGAGACCTGCCGGGACTTCTGGCACACCGGCTGGGGTCTCGCCGCCATCTCCCACGTCGCCGAGACGGCCCGCCACCAGGGCGTGGACCTCTACGCCACGGCCAAGCACCGGCTGCGATTCGCGATGGACTTCCACGCCCGCCTGGAGCTGGGCGGGACGGTGCCGTCGTGGCTGTGCGGCGGTAAGGTCACCAAGGGCCTTGGGGACCACTTCGAGGTCGGCTTCAACGCGCTGCACCACCGTCTCGGTTACGACGACATGCCCTACGCCAAGCAGTGGGTCGAGCAGAACCGCCCCGCCGGGGTGTCACACTTCCTGGGCTGGGAGACCCTCACCCACGCGCAGAACCCGCACGGCGCCGGGATGACTGCGTCGGCCACCCCGGACTTCAACGCCGACGGCGTGGGCGACCTCTTCTCCGCCGCCACCGGAACGCTGACCGTCTGGAACGGTAAGGGCGGCAACCAGTTCGGCCCGGCCACCGCGATCGACTCCGGCTGGACGGCCTTCTCCCGGCCGATCGCCGGCGACTTCAACGGCGACGGGATCAGCGACCTGGCGGCGGTCAAGAAGGACAGCCACACGCTGCATGTCTGGAACGGCCAGGGCGCCAACAACTTCACCAGTGCCACCGAGCTTGGGCGCGGCTGGAACCCGTACGAGGACACGCTGATGTCGCTGGGCGACGTCAACCAGGACGGCAGGACCGACATAGGCGCCGTGCACAGCGAGACCGGGACGCTGACCGTCTGGAACGGCAAGGGCGGCAACCAGTTCGGCCCGGGCGACGCGATCGGCCCTGGCTGGGCCGCCTTCTCCCGGCCGATCGCCGGCGACTTCAACGGCGACGGGATCAGCGACCTGGCGGCGGTCAAGAAGGACAGCCACACGCTGCATGTCTGGAACGGCCAGGGCGCTAACAACTTCACCAGTGCCACCGAGCTAGGGGGCGGCTGGAACCCGTACGAGGACACGCTGATGTCGCTGGGCGACGTCAACCAGGACGGCAGGACCGACATAGGCGCCGTGCACAGCGAGACCGGAGCGCTGACCGTCTGGAACGGCAAGGGCGCCAACCAGTTCGGCCCGGGCACCGCGATCAGTCCCGGCTGGGCACCGTACTTCTGAGAGATTCCGGCCCGGATGAGGGCTGTATGCCCACGAACTCTTGGCCGGACGGCGCCGGCGGGATCGGCTATCTGGAGGTGGCCGGATGTCGAAAGCCCAGGTAGACCGATGGATTCGGCACCTGGGCTTCCCTCTTGCGGGGGCCGGGCCACCGCTCGCTGGAGCTAGCGGGCCGACGAATAGTAGAGAGCCATCCTGGCCATGTAGACCGGGGATTCGGTCGGCGAGGTGTTGCCGTAGGCCGGGGGCGCGGTGCGGTGACCAGCCTCCACCTCGGTCAATCAAACACCAAAGGTGCGGCTCCCTTAGAGTGATCTGATCATCCAGCAGCGTGCCAAGAGGGTCTGTCTGACAAACGATCAGCTGCTCGGTTCGCCTGGTAGGAGCCTCCCGAGGCTGGCGGAAGCGAGGCCGATAACATCACGATCATGACGGATTGGGAGCTTCGGCCGGCGTTGATGGCGGACGTCGAGGGAGTGGCCGAGTTGCGGGCCGTGGTGATGAGGCCGGATCTCGAGCGGCTCGGGAGGTACGACGAGCAGCGTGTGCGGCAGCGGCTGCGGGACGGGTTCATGCCGGCGCACACGTGGATGATCGAGGTGGATGGCGCCCCGGCCGGCTGTGTGGCGCTGCGGCCGGCGAAAACCGCCTACTGGCTGGAGCACTTCTACCTGGATCCGGATTCGCAGGGCAGAGGCATCGGTTCTGCCGTGCTGAGCAGGTTGTTGGAACGGTGTGATCGCGAAGACGCCGTGGTTCGGCTGAACGTGCTGCAGGGCAGTTCGGCCCGCCGGTTGTACGAGCGGCACGGGTTCACGGTCGAGAGCGAGGACGCGGTGGACGTCTTCATGGTGCGCCGCCCCTCTTCGCCTGGCGATCGGGATCACTCGGTAGGGACCAGGCCGGGCGAATCGTCCTCGTCACCATCGCCCGCCCGCTCCGGCCTGCACTCTTAGCTCGTTCCGCACCGTGCCAGGTCCGGCTTCCGCAAGTTCGAAACCGGGTGGGGTGCCGACGGCCTGGCCGAGGGTCCCCCTGACGCTCCCATGTGCAGGTGCCCCGGCTCATCAGTGGGGATAAATGCATCGACGCGGTGGACGCTCGCCGGTTACCGTCTGGAGCCATGCGGCTGAATCATCTGGCTCTCGCCGTACGCGACATCGAGCGCTCCCGCAGGTTCTACGAGACCTACTTCGGCTTCGATGCGGGCCCGGCGAGCAGGTATGAGGACGGAACCTTGATCATCCGGGATGGGGAGGGGTTCGACCTCGCCCTCCACCCTGACCCCGATCCCCGCAAGCTGCCTGACTTCGCGCACTTCGGGTTCACGACGCCCGATGTCGCCGGGCGCCTGGCCCTCCTTGAGCGTGATGGTGTTCCGATCGTGGAGCGGTGGTCGGAGCCGGGGCTTGACAGTTTCAAGTGCCTCGACCCTGACGGATACGTGGTGGAGGTCTACTGGGAGGAGCCCGTCTCCTAGGGCTGACTGGGCGCGCGGCTGCGCGGTTTGATCGCGAGTGTGGCGATAAGGTCGCAGCCGTGAGCCATATTGCTGATGGGGTTGAAGACGGACAATTTCCAAAGGGTCCGTCGGCGCGGTCCGTCGTGATGATGTGTGGGATCGCTGGGTCGGGCAAGTCGACTTACGCTCAGGCGCTGGAACGGCGCGGCTACGTCCGGCTGTCGATTGATGAAGTGATCTGGATGCAGTTCGGTCGAGATGCGGCGGAGTTCGAACCGGCTGAATATGAGCGCCACAAGACTACTGTTGAGAAAATCTTGAGGAATCAGCTCGTGGAGCTCATGGAAGCCGGACGACCGGTGGTCTTGGACTACAGCTTTTGGAGCCGGTCGACTCGTGACCGCTACAAAGCCCTTATCGAGAGCCATGGATGTCAGTGGGAGCTCATCTATCTCAAGGCGAGCCCTGAAACGCTGCGCCAGCGGCTCGCCGCGCGCAACAAGCTGCACGGGGCCAACTCGGTGACCGTGTCCGAGGATCTCCTCAACAAGTATCTTGCTGGATTCGAGGAGCCCGTTGACGAGGGAGAGCTCACCATTCTGCAGGACTGAGATGACATTACGGGTTCCGCTCCCGGAATCGATCCGCCTCTATGGTGAAAACCGAGGTCAATGCCGATCAGGACCCCACCACGTGTGGCGGGGCCAACGACGAGGGTGCCCGGTGGCTGGTTCATGCGAGTGCCGTCGTGGCTGGGATCGTTATGATCGCGTCTGCCGCATTCTCGCCGAGGAGACAAACATGCCCATCAGCAAGGCGATCCGCGACAAGGCGCTCTGCTACATCGTCCGGGACGGGCGCCTCCTGGTCTTCCGGCACGTGGACTACGGCTTCGAGGAGGTCGGCATCCAGGTGCCCGCCGGCACCGTCAAGCCCGGGGAGGAGCCTGAGCAAGCCGCGCTCCGGGAGGCGCGGGAGGAGACGGGGCTGCGTGACTTCACCGTGGTCAGGAAGCTCGGCACGTACGAGTACGACATCACGCCGTACCGTCCCGAGATCCACCGTTGCCACGTCTTCCAGCTGGTCCTCCACCAGGGAACCCCCGACCGCTGGGCCAGCCAGGAAGAGAACGACGGAGTGGGGGAGCCGATCCGGTTCGAGTGCTTCTGGATCCCGCTCGAGCACGGCCACGTGCTGCAATCAGGTCAAGGGACGCTTCTCTCCCGCCTCTTCGATCATGAACCGTCGCATGCGTGAGATTCTCCTGCTACCCGGCGGTGGGCGGACGAGCCGGGATTGGGAAATCCGATTGACGGGGTCGAAGGCCGACGATCATCCTCGACGGATGCATATCGACTTTTCGAGGATCTCCGCCGGCGACGGAGAAGTGCTTGCCGACTTCCTGACCGGTGAGGAGTGGCCGTACCACGCGGGCAGGCAGGACCGCGAGACCGTGCTGCGGTTCGCCGCCGAGGGCCGCTACGACGACGGCGAGACGCGCACGTTCTGGGTGCTCGCGGCCGGCGAGCGGGCGGGGCTGGTCAAGCTGCAGGACCTCGCCGACGACACCCCCATGTTCGACCTACGGGTACGCCAAGCGTGGCGCGGACGCGGCCTCGGCGCGGCGGCGGTGGCTTGGCTGACCGGCTACCTGTTCACCGAGCTGCCCGAAGTGCTGCGGATCGAGGGCACGACTCGCCAGGACAATCACGCGATGCGGGCGGTCTTCCGTAAGAGCGGGTACGCGAAGGAGGCGCACTATCGGGAGGCATGGCCGGCCCCGGACGGCACGCGGCACGACGCGGTGGGCTATGCGATCCTGCGTCGCGACTGGCTGTCCGGGACCGTCACCCCGCCCGACTGGGACGATGAGCCCAAGGTTCCTCTCACCTGAGGCCCGGGTCGTCCCTGTCATGTGTGGCCATCTCCTCGAACGCGTACCGGCAGATCACTCGCAGGGCGTCGGTCGCGTAGCCGGCGCCCAAGCATCTAGGAGCTCTCTACTCTCGCGCGCACGGACGCGCTGTCGGACTCCAGGCCCGGGATGCGCGCCGCGATGAGGTCGTCGATATGCATGAAGGCGATCAGGTTGCTCACCGCGTGGGCCGGGTCGGCCATGATCTGGTGGATTTCGGCCTGCTTCTGGGCATCTGTCGCCTTCGGCCCGATGTGCCAGACGCCGTTCCGTTTGATCGCGTCGATGGCCGCGTCCCGGAGGGCCTGGGCGTCGATGATCGACATGGTCATCGTGATCTCGACGCTGACGTCCTGCCGTGTGTCTGAGTCGGACATGACGGCCAGCCTAATCGTCGGCAGTGAGCTGTAGTGCCGCGAGTTCTTTGCGTGACAGGTAGCCGAGCTTGCGCAGCGCGCTGGAGATGTGGCTCTCGACGGTGCGCCTGGACAGGAACAGCTCGGTGGCGATCTCCTGGTTCGTCTTCCCCCCGGCGGCCAGCAGGGCCACCTCGCGTTCGCGGGACGAGAGCGTGCGTCCGTGGGAGGGACGGCCGCCCCGCCACGGGTACGGGATGGAGACGCCGTTCTGTCGCATGATCCGGGTGACGCGGGCGATGTCCCGGTCGGCGCGCATCGAGCCGTACGAGCGCAGCGCGTCCTCCAGCAGGCGGCCGCCGGCGGATGCCCCGCGCTCGCATCGCCAGCGGCCCAGTCGCTCGGCGGCCAGGGCCTCCTCGTACCGCAGCCCGGCGTCCTCCAGCGTGGTACGCGCCGCGTCCAGCAGGCGATCGGCCTCGTCCGCCGCCCCGCGCGATCGGGCCAGCACGGCCTGGGCGGTCATCAGGGCGGCCTGGGCCGACGGCGCGTCGGCCCCGGCGATCCCGGCGGCCAGCTCACCCACGACCTCAGTGGCACCGCCCAGCCCGCCCACCGCTTCCAGGGCGTCCACCAGGCACAACGTGGTTTCCGCGCCCCACACCCACGCCCCCTTGGCACGGACCTGGACAAGCGCCGCGGACGCCTGCCCGGCAGCCCCCGCCGCGTCGTTCAACGTCAGCAGCAGCCGCGACAGCGCCGTCCGGGCGGGGATGAGCGGCCACACCGCACCCACCCGCTCGGCGACGGCGATCACCTGCCCCAGGCAGGAGACGGCTTCCTCGGCTGGACCGGTCGCGGCGAGCAGCACGCCCTGCAGCAGACGCGAGTCCAGGGAGGCGGCGGCGAAGGTGGCCGTCGCCCCGCCGAGGCGGCGCAGCCGGTCGGCCAGGCCGTCCCATCGTCCGGCGGCGCGGTCCACGGCGGCCGTGACGAGCTCGACGACCTCCGCCACCCGCAGGTATCCGGCCTGGTCGGCGACGTGGCGCCCCTCGGCCAGCAGGTCCTCGGCACGCTGGAGCCGGCCGATGTGCAGCGCGGCCTGGGCCCAGTTGATGCAGGCGCGGGCGTGTTCCCGCGGCGCGGCACGCAGGCGCTCGTCATGCAGCAGGTCGTCGATCAGCCGCCAGCTCGCCGGATCGCCCTGCTCCAGCAGGAGCGAGGCACGCGCGATGCGTACCGCGATGGCGGCGTCGGGGTCGCCGCTGCGCCGGGCGGCCTCCTCGGCCTGGTCGCAGCGGGCGGCGTGCTCGGTGACGTGCCGGTCCACGACGGTCTCCGGTGCGGCGAGCACCGCCAGCGCCCGGCTCAGCAGCCGGGGCCGGTCGCCGAGATCGCGCACCGCCTCCTCGATCCGCAGGTAGCCCGCCCGGGCCTCGCCCTGCTGGCGCAGCAGGCGGCCGAGGGCGAAACGCAGCTCCCCGCGCAAGGGGGCCGGCAGCGGCTCGGTCGTCAGCAGGCGTTCGAGTATCGGCACGGCCTCCGCGTGCGCCAGCCCGTCCACCGCGGCCCGGCCCAGCTTGACGGCCAGCCGTACCCGGGCCTCGCGGGACAGCTCGCCGACCTCCAGCGCCTGGAGCAGGAACCGGGCGGCGGTGGCGTCGTCTCCGTGGGAGAGCGCGGTGCCGGCCGCCGCCTCGGCGTTGTCGACGAACTCGGCCGTGTGGCCGGCCTGCCGGAAATGGTGGGCGAGCCTGGCCACCGGCCGTGGACCCGGCCCCGACTCCAGGGCCCGCGCGGTCTTGAGATGCAGCCAGCGCCGGGCGGACACCGGCACGTTCTCGTACACGATCTGCCGGGCCAGCGCGTGCCGGAACCGGCACTGCCCGTCCTCCTCGTGCAGCAGTCCCACCGCCTGCGCCGCGGCGAGCGCACGGGCGATACGCGCGGCGTCGCGGCCGGTGACGTCGGCGAGGATGCGCTCGTCTGGTGTGGTGCCGAGGACGGCGGCGGCCCCGAGGATCTCCTGCGCGGCGTCGTCGAGGGTGGACAGGCGCTGCAGCACGACGTCCCGCAGCACGGTGGGGACCGCCAGGCCGGCCAGCATGTCAGGTCGGCCGGGGATCTCGCCGGCGGGCAGGCGCTCCAGGAGCGTGCGGAGGACCTCCTCCACGACGAACGGGATGCCGCCGGTCTTCTCGTAGAGGGAGGCCGCGAAGGTACGGGGGAGCTCGCCCTGCAGGATGGTCGCGGCGAGCTGCTCCACCTCGGGCGGGCCGAGCGGGCTGAGGCTGACGAACCGCGACGTGGCCCGGGCGAGCGCCCCGCGAAGCGGGAGCCGGCCGTGGTCGGTACGGGCGGTGAGGATCACCGAGAGGTCGCGCGGCTGGTGGGAGGCCAGGAAGGCGAGGAAGTCATGGGTGCCGCCGTCGGCCCAGTGCACGTCCTCCAGGACGAGGACCAGGGGGCTCAGGTGCTCCAGCAGGGCCACGGCCGCACGGAACACCCGGTGCCGCTCGGCCCGCTGGTCGGGCAGCGCGGGAAGGGGCGGCGGCAGGTGCTCGGCGAGTTCCGGCAGCAGCGGCGCCAGCGCGCCGGTCACCGGGTTGAGCGGACCGGATCCGGCCAGCTCGTCCCCGGCCAGGCGGAAGGAGTCGAGCAGCGGCGACAGCGGCAGCGGCTCCTGGAGCTGCTCGCACTGGCCCACGAGCGTGCGCTTTCCCTCCAGGCCCGATAACAGCTCTTCGACCAGGCGGCTCTTGCCGATGCCCGCCTCCCCCTCGATCAGGGTGAGCGACGGCGGAGCGGCGATGACCGTATGGAGGAGCGCAAGCTCCGTTCGGCGGCCGATGAGCACGTCATCACGTTATCGGATGTCCTCAAAAATCCGTATGCGGTACGGATGCCGCCCCAAATGCGCGCCCTTAGCCTCGATGATCAACCGCGTGATCCGCGGCATGTGCGAAGGGGCGACATGGTTGTGGGTAAATCTCCTGGTAGACGATGGTCGGCGGCGTTAGCCCTGACCGGACTAATGGCGACCGGAATAGGCGCCCCGGCAGCCGCGGAGAGCGGCGCCGAGGAACAGAAAACTTACATAGTTCAAATGGCCCTGGACCCCGTTGTGACCTACGCCGGCGACGTGGGCGGGCTGACGGCGACCAAGCCGAAGCGGGGCGAGAAGATCGATCCCCGGTCCGCCGAGGTGAGCAAATACGTCGAACACGTCAAGGGCCGGCACGACGTGGCATTGATGAAGGTGGGCGGCGGCAAGAAGCTCTACGAGTACGTCTACTCCTACGAGGGCTTCGCGGCCCAGCTGACCAAGTCCCAGGCCGAGCGGCTGCGGGCGATGCCCGACGTCGTGGCCGTGACCGAGGACAAGAAGGTGTCGGCCGCGACCGACTCGACGCCGGCCTTCCTGGGCCTCGACGCCCGCGGCGGCCTGTGGGACCAGCTCGGCGGCACCAAGGACGCAGGCGAGGACCTGGTCATCGGCGTCATCGACAGCGGCATCTGGCCGGGCGGCAAGAGCTTCGCCGACCCCGACGTCGACGGCAAGAAGTACCACTCCGTCCGGGGCTTCCGCGGCACGTGTGCGGCGGGCGCGGACGACTCGTGGAGTGCCGGCGCCTGCAACGGGAAGCTGGTGGCGGCCCGGCACTACAACGCCGGGTTCGGCGGGGACGAGGCCATCAAGGAGGCCCTGCCGTGGGAGTTCCTGTCGCCGCGTGACTACAACGGGCACGGGACGCATGTGGCCGCGACGGCGGCCGGCAACCACGGCGTGCCCGTGACCGGGGCGGCCAGTGCGTTCGGCATGGTCAGCGGCATCGCACCGCGGGCCAGGATCGCCGCCTACAAGGCGCTCTGGTCCGAGCAGGACGGGAGCACCGCGTACGGCAACAACTCCGACCTGGTCGCCGCCATCGACCAGGCCGTGGCGGACGGCGTGGACGTCATCAACTACTCCGTCTCCGGAACGAGCAGCGACTTCCTCGACCCGGTGGAGGTGGCGTTCCTGGCCGCGGCCGAGGCCGGTGTCTTCGTCGCGGCGGCAGGCGGCAACGACGGCCCGACCGCGTCCACCGTGGCGCACCCGTCGCCGTGGATCACCACGGTCGCCGCCGGCACGCACAACCGGGTCGCGCAGGGGACGGTCACGCTCGGCAACGGCGCCGCGTACAGCGGAACGTCGGTGACCGAGACGAAGGCCGGTCCCGCGCCGCTCGTGGACGCCACCGCCATGGGGATGACCGGCGCCGACCCGGTGAAGGTGACGCAGTGCTGGGCCGCCAAGGACAACAATGGCAAGGCGGTGCTCGACCCCGCCAAGGTGAAGGGCAAGATCGTCATCTGTGACCGTGGCCAGACGCCCCGGGTCAACAAGAGCGCCGCGGTCGCCGAGGCAGGCGGCATCGGCATGATCATGACGAACGTCGACGAGAACACCGTCGACACCGACCTGCACCCCGTGCCCACCGTGCACCTCGCCGTCAAGGACCGCCAGGCCGTGAAGGACTACGCGGCCGCCGGAGACGCGACGGCGACGATCGAGCAGGCGAAGATCATCACTGACGCCCCGGCGCCGTACGTCGCCACCTTCTCCTCGCGCGGGCCGCTGACCGCGGGCAACGGCGCCGTGCTGAAGCCCGACATGACCGCCCCCGGCCAGGACATCCTGGCGGCGGTGGCGCCGCCCGGTCGCGCCGGGCACGAGTTCGGCCTCTCCAGTGGCACGTCGATGGCCTCCCCGCACGTCGCCGGGCTGGCCGCGCTGCTGAAGGACCGGCATCGGGACTGGTCGCCGATGGCCATCAAGTCGGCCCTGATGACGACCGCGCGGGACGTACTCGCCGGCGCCCACCCGTTCGCACAGGGCGCCGGCCACGTCACCCCGAACAACGCCGCCGATCCCGGGCTGGTCTACGACAGCGACATCAACGACTGGATCGCCTTCCTGTGCGGGACCACCAAGGGCGTCAAGCAGGAGAACTGCGACACGCTCGCCGGCACGGGGCGCTCGCTCGCCCCGGGCGACCTGAACACCCCCTCGATCGCCGTCAGCAGGATGAACGGGCCGGCAAAGGTGACCCGCGAGGTCACCAACGTCGGCCGCTCGACCACCACCTACACCGCCTCCGTCAGCGGGCTGGACGGGATCACGGCCAAGGTCAGGCCGAGCAAGCTCACCCTGCGGCGGGGCGAGACCAAGTCGTTCACGGTCGAGTTCACGCGGGCCGCCGCGCCCATGGGCGCCTACCAGAGCGGGCAGCTCACCTGGAAGGACGATCGCCACACCGTACGCGTCCCAGTCCTGGTGCGCCCGGTGCCGGAGAAGTGGGCGGCCACGTACGGCGTCGCCATGGGCCGGGACTCCGCCGAGCTCATCGCCCTCGACCCGAAGGGCAAGCGGGTCTACGTGACCGGGATGAGCTACGGGCAGTCACCCGGTCAGCTCAAGCCGGTGATCGCCACCGTCGCCTACGACGCGGGCACCGGCGAAGAGCTGTGGAGCAAGACGTACACGGCGGCGGGGATCTGGGAGGAGGCGCACGCGCTGGAGGTGAGCCCCGACGGCGGCAAGCTCTTCGTCATCGGTGACAGCACCGGCACGGAGACCGGCAACGACGCCGTCACGATCGCCTACGACACCGCGACGGGCGATGAGGTCTGGGTCGCCCGGCACACCGGCACCGCCGACGCCTCCTCCGCCGGCGACAGCGGCAACGCGGCCGCGGTCAGCCCGGACGGCAAGAGCATTTACGTGGCCGGCATGGCCACACTGGGCGAGTCCGCCGATTCGGACTACTTCACGGTCGCGTACGACGTGAACACCGGTCAGCGCCAGTGGCTGGCGCACTACGACGCTGCGGGTCCGCACGTCGACACCGCGGGGGTGATCGCGGTGACCCCGGACGGGTCCAAGGTCTTCGTCAGCGGCCAGAGCAGCGGCGAGGAAAGCACCGGTCTGTCCGACTGGGGCACCGTCGCCTACGACGCGAGCACCGGCCGGCAGCTCTGGACGGCCCGGCACGACGGCCCCGCGCATGGGGGTGACGTCCCCTCCGCCATGGCCGTGTCCGGCACGAGCGTCATCATCACGGGGAGCAGCGTCGACCCCGGCACACAGACCGATATGACGACCATCGCCTACGACATCGCCACAGGAACGGAGGTGTGGGCGGACCGCTACGACGGCCCGGCACACGGCAGTGACAACGCGCAGGACATCACCGTGGTGTCCGGCAAGGTGTACGTCACCGGCAACACCGAGGGCGTGGGCACGGGATCGGACTTCACCACCATCGCGTACGATGCCGCGACCGGCCAGAGATCCTGGGCGCAGCGCCACAACGGCAAGGCCGGCAACGAGGACACCGCTTGGGACGTGGCCGTGACCCCGGACGGTGGCAAGGTCGTCATCACCGGCCATGTCGGCAACGAGATGGCCGTGGGCACCGACTACGTGACCATGGCCTACGACGCGGCGACCGGCACGCCGGTCTGGACGGGGAACTACGACGGCGCGATAGGGGCGGCGGACAGCCCGTCCGCCCTCGCTGTGGACGCGGATGCCGAGGCCGGGGTGCGGATCTTCGTGACCGGGTCGACCGCGACCGGCGGGTTCCCGCCGGACATGCTGGACATGGACTTCGGCACGGTGGCGTACTTCGAACCCTGGAAGACGCCCTGACCTGAAGCCCTGACAGGGAACCGGCGCCCCCGGCCCGCTCGTCCGGGCCGGGGGCGTCTGTGTGCTGTCAAAGCCAGCCCAATACCCGTTTCAAAGGCGACTACAGCGGGTAAGGCCGACGTTAAAATTCTGAGCTGCCTGATACTCAGGAGCCACAGATGTCCCGTATCACGCTCACGCTCGCCGCTCGTGAAGCGCTGCACGACGACGAAGTGGTGTTCTTCGACTGGCACGTGACCGGCCTGTGCTGCGCGGACGCCGGCGAATTCTCCGTAAGACCGTTGCGCCGCTCCCGGCTGCCCAAGCGGGCGCGCAGCCTCGAAACCGATCTGGTGTATGCCCATCCGACCGCCTGGGTGCATCTGGCCGAGCTTCCGGTCACGATCGACTGCCGTCCGCTCTGGCACTGGCGGCGCTTCACCACCGATCTGCCGCCGGACGCTGGGCTGCGTTGCTGCCTCGGGCGCCCTCTATATGGCTCTCAGCACGGGAGGTAACCGGTGAAGTTGCGCTCGATCATCATCTGGACGGTGGTCGCCGTCGTGGGCGCCACCGGGTGGGCGGTGCTCGCCCTGTCCAGAGGCGAGAACGTCAACGCGGTGTGGTTGCTCTGCGCCGCGCTCGGCTCGTACGCCATCGCCTACCGGTTCTATGCCCGCTTCATCGTCCGCAAGGTGCTGCGGGCCGACGACCGCAGGGCCACTCCGGCCGAGCGGCTCGACAACGGCATCGACTACCAGCCGACGGACCGGCGGATCCTGTTCGGGCACCACTTCGCCGCCATCGCCGGGGCGGGGCCGCTGGTCGGGCCCGTGCTGGCCGCTCAGATGGGTTATCTGCCCGGGACCATCTGGATCATCGCGGGCGTGATCTTCGCCGGGGCCGTGCAGGACATGGTGATCCTGTTCTTCTCCATGCGCCGCAACGGCCGCAGCCTCGGCCAGATGGCCCGCGAGGAGATCGGTCCCGTCGGCGGGGCGGCGGCGCTCGTCGCGGTCTTCGCCATCATGATCATCCTTCTGGCCGTGCTGGCGCTGGTCGTGGTCAACGCGCTCGCGCAGTCGCCGTGGGGCGTCTTCTCCATCGCGATGACCATCCCCATCGCCCTGTTCATGGGCTTCTACCTGCGGGTGATCCGGCCCGGCCGGGTCGTCGAGACCACGGTGATCGGGGTCGGCCTGCTGCTGCTGTCGATCGTGGCGGGCGGCTGGGTGCAGGAGTCCAGCTGGGCGCCGTTCTTCACGCTGAGCCCGTCGGCGCTGGCCTTGTGGCTGATCGCGTACGGCTTCGTCGCCGCCGTCCTGCCGGTGTGGATGTTGCTGGCGCCACGTGACTACCTGTCCACCTTCATGAAGATCGGCACGATCGTGCTGATCGCGATCGGCATCGCCATCACGATGCCGCCTATGCAGACCACTGCGTTCACCGACTTCGCCTTCAACGGCAAGGGTCCGGTCTTCGCGGGTTCGTTGTTCCCGTTCGTGTTCATCATCATCGCCTGCGGGGCGTTGTCGGGGTTCCACTCGCTGATCTCCTCCGGCACGACGCCCAAGATGATCCAGAAGGAGACCCAGGTCCGGATGATCGGGTACGGCTCCATGCTCATGGAGTCGTTCGTCGCCATCATGGCGATCACCGCGGCCTGTGTGCTGACCCCCGGGCTCTACTTCGCGATGAACTCGCCGGCAGGCGTCGTCGGGGCCACCGTGGAGACCGCCGCCCAGGCGGTCACGAACATGGGCTTCGTGATCACGCCCGAGGAGCTGCAGGCCGCGGCGGCGGCCGTACAGGAGGAGACGCTGATCGCCCGGACGGGCGGCGCGCCCACGCTGGCCGTGGGCATCTCGCAGATCTTCTCCGGCTTCCTCGGGGGAGCGGGGCTGCAGGCGTTCTGGTACCACTTCGCGATCATGTTCGAGGCGCTGTTCATCCTCACCACCGTGGACGCGGGCACCCGGGTGGGGCGGTTCATGCTGCAGGACACGATCGGCAACCTGTGGAAGCCGATGGCGCGGGTGAGCTGGTGGCCGGGGCTGGTGGCCTCCAGCGCGGTGGTCGTGGCGGCCTGGGGTTACTTCCTCTACCAGGGCGTCAACGACCCGCTCGGCGGCATCAACCAGCTGTTCCCGCTCTTCGGCATCGCCAACCAGTTGCTCGCGGCGGTCGCGCTCACCGTGGCCACGACCCTGCTGATCAAGAGCGGGCGGCTCAAATGGGCCTGGGTGACGGCGGTGCCGCTGGCCTGGGATGTCGCCGTGACGCTGACGGCCAGCTATCAGAAGGTGTTCTCGCCCGACCCCGGGCTCGGCTTCTTCGCCCAGCGGGACCGCTATCAGGCGGCGCTCGACCAGGGACAGGTGCTCGCGCCCGCCAAGTCCATGGGCGCGATGCAGCAGATCGTGATCAACTCCACCGTGGACGGCATCCTGGCCGCGTTGTTCGCCGTAATGATCATCATCGTGATCCTGGACGCGGCCCGCGTATGGGTGAAGGCGATCAGGACGCGGGAGCCGCTGCCGACCACGGAGGCGCCGTTCGAGGAGTCGAAGCTCCTGGCGCCGTCCGGGCTCATCCCCACCCGCGAGGAACGCGAGCTGATGGCTAAAACTCCTGGATGATGCGGCTCAGCGTGGCGTGCAGCTCGGCGAGGCCGTCCTCGCCGAGCAACGCCGCAACCCGGCGCTCCACCTCGTCGATGGCGGCGTAGCCGATCTTCAGCGCCTCATCGCCCCGCTCGGTGAAGACGATCAGTTTGGCGCGGCGGTCGGCCGGGTCGGGCATCCGGCGCAGGTAGCCCAGCCGCTCTAGGTCGTCCACCAGCGCCCCCATGGCCTGAGGGGTCATCTGGGCCTTCTCGGCGAGCCTGCTCAATCGGATGCCCTCGTGCTCCATGTGGAAGAACACAGCCGAGTGGGCGGGCCGGACGTTCACGTCGTACGCATGGGCGGCCTCCTGCACGATGTTCTGCAGGCGCAGGTACGCCTCATACAGCAGGGCCACGACGTGCGGCGGATGAGTGGCGGCCACGGGTCTTCTCCAAACTGCTAAGGGTGCCTTATATTAAGGCAACCTTAGCAATGGGGGTGTGCGATGCACCAGGAAGAGATCTGGGCTGCCCTCGAGATCGAGCGGCGCGGCCTGGCCGACCTGCTCGACTCGCTGCCGGAGCAGGACTGGGAGCGGCCGTCGCTGTGTGCCGGGTGGCAGGTGCGCGACGTGGCCGCCCACCTGGCGCTCGCCACTCGGATAAAGCTCGCGTCGGCGCTGGTCGAGTTCGTCAGGGCGCGCGGCAACTTCGACCGCATGGTCCACGACTCGGCGGTGCGGCACGCCAGGCTGCCGATCGGCGAGATCGTCGCGCAGGTGCGCGAGTCGGCCGGCTCGCGCCGCCGGGCACCTTCGACCAAGCCGCTCGACCCGCTGTTCGACGTGCTCGTCCACGGCCAGGACATCACGGTGCCGCTCGGCATCGAGCGCGCCATGCCGCTCGGTCCGGCACGAACCTGCGCCACCCACGTCTGGGAGCGCGGCTTCCCCTTCTACCCGCAGCGGCGGCTGCGCGGGCTCCGGCTCGTGGCCACCGACGTGGACTGGGCGGTCGGGGCCGGCGAGGTGGTGGAGGGGCCCATCCAGGCGCTGCTCCTGCTGCTGAGCGGGCGTACGGCCGCGCTGCCGAGCCTTACCGGGGCGGGCGCGGCGGCGCTGACCGCGCGCTTGCCGTAGCGGTCAGCGGGCGAGCCACTCCGCCGTCGGCCAGGTCTCGCGCCGCCAGGCGCTGTCCCAGAACATCCACTCGTACGCCGCCGCCGTGCAGTAGGCCTCGGTCATGGCCTGTCTGGTCGCCGGGTCCGTGGTGGCGGCCAGCCGGTCGGCGATGGTCTTGGCCTGCTCGACGGAGGCCGCGAACCCCGGGTCCGAATAGGTGTCGATCCACTTCCGGTACGGATGGTCCGGCACGTCACCGGTGCGCCCCAGCAGCGCCGTGCCGACGTCCTGGTAGATCCAGAAGCACGGCAGCACCGCCGCGGCCAGCACAGGATAGGGCGCGGCGAGCGCCGTGGCCTGCAGGAACGA
The DNA here is from genome assembly GCF_052245915.1 of Nonomuraea sp. 10N515B. Lineage (NCBI taxonomy): Bacteria > Bacillati > Actinomycetota > Actinomycetes > Streptosporangiales > Streptosporangiaceae > Nonomuraea > Nonomuraea sp. 10N515B. The sequence continues at coordinate 239,405 of NZ_JBQQBQ010000013.1, read as the reverse complement.
CGCGTACGCCAGGCAGGTCGGCGACGTGGCGATGCCGGCCGCGTCGGCGTCCAGCTCCTGGACGTAGCCGGCGTGCAGCAGGCGCTCGGCCGCCAGCGCGGTGTGCGCGCTCTGGGCGAAGAACGCCGCGTCCGCCGGGTCGGTGGCCCGCGCCGACGCCGTGGCCAGCGCCTTGGAGAACGCCTCCAGATAGCGGCCGTCCTGCACGATGTAGAACGCGAACCGGTCGCGGTCGAGCGTGCCGTCGCCGAGTGCGACGTTGAAGGGGTGGTCGTGGATGGCCTTCGTCAGCTCGGCCGTGCGCAGCCACATGTCATCGCAGAACATGACGTCCCTCCGCTAGTGCGAACTAGATCAGGTTCGACGGGTGTGATCTCAGCCCGGACGTCCGGGCACCCCGCGTCAACGGGCCCACTGTAACAAGGGCTCACTCGCGCAGCTCGGGCGGGAAGCCGGTCCAGCGGAGCTCGGCGGGCAGGTGTCGCATGTCGTTGAAGACGAGCACCGAGGACGGGCGGTCGGGTGCGTACCTGATGACGGTCAGGGCGGCATTGCACTGGTTGATGCCGAGCCAGCGCCATTCCGGTGCGTCGAGCGCGGCGCGGACGAGCCAGCCGATGAGGAAGTTGTGCGTGACCACCAGCTCGTGCCTGGTTCCCTCCGTCACCGGGCCCGTGAACACACGCACGGCCTCGGCGGCGAGGGCCGGGCCGCGCTCGCGTTCGTCCGCGGGGAACTGGGCCAGGAAGCCGAGGAGGCGGTCGGCGTACTCCGGGGCGAGCTCCTCCTCGCGCGGCACGTACGGGATGTAGTCGCCGGCGACCTCGCAGGCGCGCAGGGGGATGCCGGGAAGGTGCTCGCCGATCAGCCGGGCGGTCTGTGTCGTCCGGGGGAGCGGGCCGTGGTGGATGGCGGCGAAGGGGACCTCCCGCAGGCGCGCGCCGAGCAGCGCGGCCTGGCGGCGGCCATCGTCGGTCAGGGCGTGGCCGTTCGGTGTGGCTTCGCCATGGCGCGCGAGATACAGGTAACGGGTCATGGTCTGGCCCATTCTTCCCCGATATGGTGAGGCGGGTGAGCAGCGATGAGACGCGTGACGGGGTGGCCCTGAGCAACCTCGACCAGCCGCTGTTCGACGGGGCGGGCGCGACCAAGCGTGACCTGGTCGACTACCTCGACGCGGTCGCCGACCGGATCATCCCGGTCCTGCGCGACCGCGCGCTCTCCGTCATCCGGGTACGCCCGGGGCAGGAGCCCTTCATGCAGAAGAACCTGCCCAAATACGCCCCCGCATGGGTGAAGCGGTTCTCCGTCTGGGCCGAGGCGTCGCGCCGGCAGGTGACCTATGCCGTGTGCGACGACCGCCGGACGCTGGTGTGGTTCGCCAACCAGCGGGCGGTCGAGTATCACCCGTCGCTGTTCGCCGGCGACCAGCCCACGCACATGGTGCTCGACCTCGACCCGCCCGAGGGCAGCGAGTCCTTCCAGCTGGCCGTGCGGGCCGCGTTCCTGGTCCGCCAGGCGCTGGAGGACTGCGGGCTGGCGGGCGCGGTGAAGACCAGCGGGGCCAAGGGCGTGCACGTGTTCGTGCCCGTGGTGCCGGGGACCGCCGTGGACGACCTGGCCGCGGCCACCCGCGCGCTGGGGGCCCGTGCCGAGCGGGTGGATCCGGCACTGGCCACGACGGCGTTCATCCGCGAGGATCGCGCGGGCAAGGTGTTCATCGACTCCACCCGGGCGGGCGGCGCCACCGTCGTGGCCGCCTACAGCCCGCGGGTGCGTCCCGGCGTGCCGGTGTCCTTCCCGGTGCCCTGGTCGGACCTCGACCGGGTGGCGCCGGGCGACTTCACCGTGCACACCGCGGCCGGGCTGCTCAAGGACGCCGACCCGTGGGCGGAGGCCATGCCCGCGCCGCAGCGGCTGCCCGCCGATCTGATCGAGGAGGGGCACACGATCCCGATCGCCCGGGTGCAGGCAATGCACGAGGGCAAGCGCCGCGCCGAGCTCCGTCGCGCCCGCCGGGATGCGGAGTAAAAGTCCCTGATTTTGGTTTATTGGTAGGCATTCCCGGCGGTGCGAAGCCGGGATAATCTCGCGTTCGGGCGAAGCTCGGGGGACATTACTCGCCTTTCTGTCCACAGGGAGTACCCCGCATGCGCAGAATCGTCATCGCACTCATCACCGCGCTCGCTTTGCCGCTCGCCCTGGCGGCGCCCGCCAACGCCGGCGGGCTGGACGACGCGTTCGCCACTCTGCTCGTCAAGCAGGTCAAGGGCACGAACGTGCACAAGCATCTCCAGGCCCTGCAAAACATCGCCACCGCCAACGGCGGCAACCGCGCGGCCGGCACCAGCGGCTATGACGCCTCCCGCGACTACGTGGCGGACAAGCTACGCAAGGCCGGATACAAGGTCACGCTGAACCCGATCAACTTCGTCGAGAGCTGGAGCGAGAACACGCCGCCCACGCTGAACCTGACCGCGCCCAGCGCCAAGACCTACGTCCCCAACGAGGACTTCTTCTCCTTCCAGCCCTCCCCGTCCGGTGACGTGACCGCGCAGGTCCAGGGTGTGGACCTGACGCTGCCGCCCACCCCCACGCCGAGCTCGACCAGCGGCTGTGAGGCGGCCGACTTCGCCGGGTTCGTGGCGGGTCGCATCGCGCTCATCCAGCGTGGCACGTGCGCGTTCGTCAACAAGGTCCAGAACGCGGCCGCGGCCGGCGCGACCGGCATCATCGTGTTCAACGAGGGCCAGCCGGGGCGTACCGACGCGTTCGCGCTGGACATCGGCGAGTGGCGGGCCGGGATTCCTATGGTGTTCGCCGACTTCGCCGTGGGCAACGAGCTCGCCAGCACGGCCGGCGCGACCGTACGGCTCAAGGTCGACGCCAACCTCGTGCTCGGCACCGACGAGAACGTGATCGCCGAGAGCCGCTTCGGCGACCCGCGCAACGTCGTCATGGTCGGCGCCCACCTCGACAGCGTGCCCGAGGGACCCGGCATCAACGACAACGGCTCGGGCACCGCGGCGATCCTGGAGGTCGCCGAGGAGATGGGGCGCTACCCGATCAAGAACAAGGTCCGCTTCGCCTTCTGGGCCGCCGAGGAGATCGGGCTGCTGGGCTCCGACCAGTACGTCGGGTCGCTGTCCCAGGCGGAGCGGGACCGCATCAAGCTCTACCTCAACTTCGACATGGTGGCCTCCCCGAACTACGCCTACAAGTTGTATGACGGGGACAACTCCGACAACGTGGGTTCCCCAGCCGGCCCGCCCGGATCGGCCGAGATCGAGAAGCAGCTCGCGGCGTTCTACGGCTCCCGCAACCTGCCCACCGTCGGCACCGACTTCGACGGCCGCTCCGACTACGGGCCGTTCATCCAGATCGGCATCCCGGCCGGCGGCATCTTCACCGGCGCCGAAGGCCTCAAGACGGCTGAGGAGGCGGCGTTGTTCGGCGGCACGGCCGGCGTCGCGTACGACGCGTGCTACCACCAGGCGTGCGACACGATCGCCAACGTGAACGCGACCGCGCTGGACGTGGACTCCGACGCCATCGCCGACTCCGTCGCCCGATACGCGTTCAACCTCCGCTCCATCCCACCGAGGACGGCCGCCGCGGCCGCCGCTTTGTCGGCGGAATCAGCGAGCTGACCACATCCGCCCGCTGAGGGCACGTCACACCTCGCCGGGCAGGCCATCCACCGCCTGCCCGGCCCCGCCGGGCTACGAACGCACGGGGCGATCGGATCGCAGGGCGGCCACCACCGGCTCCGGCTGGTCGGCGAAGAAGCTGATCGTGGTGGCCTTCGCACGGCGGCCGAGCGGACGGACGAACGCGACCGGCTCCGTCAGCTCGATCGTCACGTTGGTCCGGGACCCGACCGCCACCCTCAGGTGCCCGTTCTTGACCGAGACCATGCTGCCCTCGTTGTCGTTGCGGCTCGAGCGCACCGAGGCTATGAGGTCGCGGGGCACGCGCACGTCGAAGTACGCGGCGTAGCGGATACGCAGTTCGTCGGCCGTGACGACGTGCGGCCGGGTGACGCATCCCGCGGCCAGCATGACCCCGAACAGCAGCCCGTACACGTCGGCGATCAGCACCGTGAACCTGATCCATTCCGGCACGCCGGTCGCGACCAGCAGCAGGTCGATGACCACGGTCTCGACCGCCATGGCGAACAACATCAGCCACAACGTGAACGTCTGCTCCTTCGCGTACGACACGACGCTCGCGCCCGCGGGCACGCCGTGCCGGCGGCGAACGATCCACAGGCCGATGCTGGCCAGTCCTTTGAGCTCGAATCCCAGGACCCGTATCGCGGCTCTGACCATCCCGTTCCTCTCCCATGGCGCCGATCGCTCTCCAATTGCACACATTGACGTCGCGTCAAGGTCAAGCCGGGAGATGGTGGCCGACCGTGCGCGGACTGAGGAACAGCTTCGCGAGCGTCAGCGACGCGGGCGCAGACCGTTGAGGGTCGTGCTGGAGGGGGCTTGTGCTGTGTCGTCATGCCGCCAACCTAACGAACAAGCTAGACGAGACGGTCCGTCTTGACGCGGCGAAGAGGAACCGATAACGTCACCATTCGAGACGAGACGGATCGTCTCGATTCAAGGCAGCAACCGATCGGAGTTATGCAGATGCGCACCCCGAATACCGTCCCTTCCCGCACCTGGTTCATCACGGGAGCCAGCCGCGGCCTGGGCCGTGCGTTCGCTCTCGCCGCGCTGGAGCGCGGCGATCAAGTGGTCGCCGCCGCCCGCACCGTCACGCGACAGGACTTCGACGAGCGGTACGGAGATCGGCTCCTTGCCCTTCCCCTGGACGTGACCGACCGCGACGCGGTGTTCGCCGCCGTGAACACCGCCGTCGAGCACTTCGGTCGGCTCGACATCGTGGTGAACAATGCCGGGACCATGTCCTCAGGCATGGTCGAGGAGTTCACCGAGGCCCAGGCCCGCGCCCAGCTGGAGGTCAATCTCTTCGGGGCGATGTGGGTCTGCCAGGCCGTCCTGCCGCACCTGCGTGCCCAGGCATCCGGTCACATCGTGCAGGTCTCCAGCATCGCCGGCCTGGGCGGCTTCCCGAGCACCGGCATGTACAGCGCGAGCAAGTTCGCACTGGAGGGCATGAGCGAGGCCCTGGCGATGGAGGCCGCGTCGTTCGGCGTTAAGCTCAGCATCGTCCAGCCGGGCGGCTACTGGACCGATCTCTACACCAGCATCACGATGACGTCGCCGTTGGAGGAGTACGGTCCGTTGCGCGCCGAGTTGGAGAAGCAGTGGGCCGAGGGCTCGATCGACAGTGAGCCGCGTCTGGCCGCCGAGGCACTGCTGAAGCTGGTCGACAGCGAAGACCCGCCGCTGCGGCTGCTGCTCGGCAGCATGGTCTACGACCTGGCCTTCGACATCTCCCGCCGGCGGATGGAGACCTGGGCCGCCTGGGAGCAGGTCAGCCGCGCCGCCGAACACGCCGTACCCGCCCCCGGCACGGCCGGTTGACGCTTATAGGCGCATCGGTCGTCCCTCATCCGACGCCCAAGTCGGCCTTGCTCAAACCCACGCAAACGTTGCCGGCGACCGGGCCGTGCGCGGACACGACGAAAACCCGCGAGAGGAGCGGATTATGACGGACGCCGATGTGATCATTGTGGGTGCCGGTCCGGCCGGCCTGATGCTGGCCGCTGAACTGCGCCTGGCCGGAGTGCGGCCGCTGGTGCTGGAGCGGCAGCCGCGGCGCCGCGACACTCCGAAGGCGGGTGGTCTCGGCGGGCAGATCCTGGAGCTGCTGCGCTATCGAGGCTTGCTGGAGCGCTTCGAAGCAGCCTGCACCGGCCCTGCCCCGGCTCCCCGGTTCCCGTTTGGCGGTGTGCATCTGGACTTCACCCAGCTCGCGGATCCTCCGCTGCACGCCCTGCCGCTCCCGCAACAACGGCTTGAGCAGCTGCTCGACGAGCGCGCCGGCGAACTCGATGTCGAAATCCGCCGCGGCCACCAGGTGGTCGGGGTGAGCCAGGACGATGCCGCGGTGACCGTGGAGGTGCGCGGCCCGGACGGGCCGTACCGCATCAGCGCCCGCTACCTCGTGGGCTGCGACGGCGCGCGCAGCCGGGTCCGTGACTGGGCCGGCATTGCGTTTCCCGGCACCACCTATCCGGAGGTCAACCGGCTGGCCCAGGTCACCCTGCCCGAGACGGTGACCATAAGCGGCAACGGCGATCTCGACGTCCCCGGCTTCGGCACGATCCGCGCAGGTTTCACCCGGACGGATCAGGGTCTCTTCGGCGTCGGCGCCTCGCCCGACTCCCAGGTGGTCTCGCTCTACACGATTGAGGACGAGAGCACCGAATACGACGACGACACCCCGATGACCGTGTCCGAACTCCAGGACAGCCTACGCCGCGTGCTCGGCGTGAACCTGCCGGTGGGAGAGGCGATCCGGCTGTCGCGGTTCACCTTCAAGGCCCGGCAGGCCGACCGCTACCGCCACGGGCGGATCCTGCTGGCCGGGGATGCGGCGCACCTGTTTCCCGCCACCGGTGTGGCCATCAACGCCGGCATGCTGGATGCGGTCAACCTGGCCTGGAAGCTGGCCGCCGATCTCCACGGCTGGGCGCCAGTCGGCCTGCTGGACACCTACCACGACGAACGCCACCTCGCCGGCGCCCGCACCATGCTGCACACCCGAGCCCAGGTGGCACTGCGGCGCGGGCACGATGCGGCCGCCGAAGCGCTGCGGGAAGTCTTCCAGGAACTGCTCGCCGACGAACAACCGCTGCGCCGCATGGGAGCCCTGGTCGCCGGCACCGACATCCGCTACCCGATGCCCGGCTCGAGCCACCACCCGCTGGCCGGCACCTTCGCCCCCGACCTCACCCTGCACACCGACCAGGGCATGACCAGCGTCGCGGAGCTCCTGCACAGCGCACGGCCCATCCTCCTCGACCTCGCCGACCGCCCCGACCTGCGCCAGACCGCCCGAGACTGGCAGCACCGCGTCGACATCCACACCGCCAAGACCGATCACCGACCGGCCGACGCCCTGCTGATCCGCCCGGATGCCCACATCGCCTGGGCCGCGACCACCGACGAACCCGCCGACACCGCCGAACCCGCGCTGCGGCAAGCACTCTCCGGCTGGTTCGGTAGGCCGCCGCTGGTCGCCGGAACGTCCAGCGGGAAATAGCTCGATCGACATACGGGTACGGTCGCGGCCCAGTGTGGTCGCGACCGTATGCGCCGTGGCCAGATTTATCGGTTGAATGTAACTCTGCGACCAGAGGGGCAAAGTACATGGTCGCCGCCCTCGCCGCTGGCTACAGTAAGAATCCCCATATCGGCGCGATATTTCACGATATCGGCAGTGCGAGGAGCCCGTCCCGCCGTGAATCGCCGCGTAACCGATGAAGCCATGGTCCGAGCCCTCTACCGCGAATACGGCGCCTCCCTGATGGCCTTCGCCATCCGGCTGACGGGGGGCGATCGGCGGTGGGCCGAGGACGTCGTGCAGGAGACCCTGGTCCGCGCCTGGCGCAACCTTCACGACCTCCGTACCGACTCGGGCTCGCTCATGCCCTGGCTGGCGACCGTCGCGCGCCGCGTCGTCATCGACGACCGCCGCCGAACCGGGACGCGCCCCCTGGACACCGTCGAAGAGATCCCCGAACGGGTCCAGCCCGTGGCCGCCGAGGACGAGCGCTTGTTACGCGAGATCGTCGTGACCGACGCGATGCTCTCGTTATCCCCGGCCCATCGGCAGGTCCTCACGGAGACGTTCCTGCTCGACCGCTCGATGCAGGAGGCGGCGGAGGCGATCGGCGTGCCCATGGGCACGGTGAAGTCCCGCGTGTACTACGCCATGCGTGCCTTGCGCGTCGCATTGGAGGAAAGGGGGGTGATGTTGCCGTGACGGAGGCGCGTCACCATGAGGAAAGGGGGGTGGTGCGACCGTGAGCGAGGTGCATCACGAAGACGTGGCCGCGTACGCGCTCGGCCTGCTCGACGAGCACGAGCGGGCCGCGTTCGAACGCCATCTGGCCGGCTGCGCCACCTGCGCCGGCGAGGTGGGGGCGTTCGCCGAGATGGGGCAGCTGATCAGGGCCGTGCACCCGGACGACCTGCTGCCGAGTCCGCCGGATCCGCAAGTCGAGTCGCTTCTGGTACGCCGCGCCGCCGCGGAACGCCGGCGCCGCCGCTTCCATCGCACGATCATGGCCGCCGCCGCGTGTGTCCTGATCGCGGCCGGCGTCTTCCTGGCCGTCAACTCGGTCGTCGGCGGCCCCAACCCCGACAGCATCCACGGCCCGGCCCGCGAGCTGCTCATGACCGGCAGCACCTACTCCGCCACCGACCGAGCCACCGGCACCACCGCCGTCGTCGGCCTGGAGGACAAGGGCTGGGGCACGCACGTCGCGCTGGAGCTCAAGGGCGTCAAGGGCCCGCTGCAGTGCCGCCTGCTCGCGGTCGGCGACGACGGCCGCTCCGAGGTCGTGGCCAGCTGGGGCGTCCCCGACAAGGGGTACGGCGTGCCCGGCTCCCCCGACCCCCTGGTGTTGCACGGCGGCACCAGCCTCCCGCAGGACGACCTCAACCATTTCACGATCGAGACCTTCGACGGCCGGACGCTGGCCACGATCGCGGTGTAATGCCCGTATGCGCATCGACCTCCACAGCCACAGCAGCGACTCGGACGGCACGCAGCCCCCGGCCGACGTGGTGCGCCGGGCCCGCGAGCGGGGCCTCGACGTGCTCGCGCTGACCGACCACGACACCGTGGCCGGGCACCGCGCGGCGATCGAGGCGCTGCCTGCCGGGCTGACGTTCGTGCCGGGCATGGAGCTGTCGTGCCGGCGCGCCGGGCAGAGCATCCACCTCCTCGCCTACCTGTTCGACCCGCTGGAGCCGGATTTGGCGGCCGAGTGCGTACGCATCAGGGAGGCCCGCGAGCTGCGCGGGCAGGAGACCGTGGAGCGGCTGGTGGAGCTGGGTGCGCCAGTCACCTGGGAGCAGGTGTCCGCGCTGGCCGCGGGTAGCCCGGTGGGGCGGCCGCACATCGCCCAGGCCATGGTCGCCGCCGGCGTGATCGCCGTGCCGGAGCTGGCGTTCACACCGGAATGGATCGGGACGGGCGGCCGCGCGTACGTCTCCCGTTACGCGCTGGACCCCGAGAGGGCGGTCCGCCTGGTACGCACCGCGGGCGGGGTCCCGGTGCTCGCCCATCCGAAGGCGGCCAAGCGCGGCACGGTCGTGCCGGACGAGTGGATCGCCGAGTTGGCGAGGGCCGGACTGTTCGGGATCGAGGCTGATCATCAGGACCACGAAGCGCCCGCCCGTGTCCACGTACGGAGACTGGCGGGGGAGCTGGGGCTGGCGGTGACCGGGTCGAGCGACGACCACGGCGAGCTGACCGGCCACCGGCTGGGCTGCGAGACGACGGCGCCGGAGGTCTACGAACGCCTGGTGGCTGAGGCGACCGGCGCGACGCCCGTCACGTCACCTCACCCGGGCTTCTGAGGCTCAGCCGGGCTTCTGAGGCTCAGCCGGGCTTCTGAGGCTCAGCCGGGCTTCTGAGGCTCAGCCGGGCTTCTGAGGCTCAGCCGGGCTTCTGAGGCTCAGACCGGCTTGAGGTTCACTCTGGCTTCTGAGGCGCGGCGAAATGGGTGCTGAACCAGTCGCGGGCGTGCCCGGCCACCGCCTCCAGTGCCCCCGGCTCCTCGAACAGGTGGGTGGCGCCGGGCACGACGGTCAGCCGGCTCTCGGCCCGCAGGCGCCGCTGCGCCTCCTCGTTCAGCTCCACCACCACCGGGTCCCTGCCGCCCACGATGAGCAGCGTCGGCGCCCGTACGGCGGCCAGCCGCGGCCCGGCCAGGTCGGGACGCCCGCCCCGCGAGACGATCGCGGCGATCGAATTGTCCGGCTCGGCGGCCGCCCACAGCGCCGCGGCGGCCCCCGTGCTCGCGCCGAAATACCCGACCGGCAGCCCCGCCGCCTCCGGCTGCTCCCGCACCCAGCTCGTCCGCTCCAGCAACCGCTCGGCCAGCAGCCCGATGTCGAACACGTTCGCCCGATCGGACTCCTCCTCCGGCGTGAGCAGGTCGAACAGCAACGTGCCCAGCCCCGCCTGATTGAGCGCGCCGGCCACATAACGGTTGCGCGGGCTGAACCGGCTGCTCCCGCTGCCGTGCACGAACACCACGACCCCCTGAGCGGCATCAGGAATGATCAGATCGCCGGCCACGTGACACACCTCCCCCCACTGCCGTGCCGCTACCCCCGTAAGCCCAGATCTACCCTGGCCTCATGCGCGTGGAACCGGAGCCCGACTGCTGGTCGCACCCGCACCTCGAGGTCAGGCCCTCACCCATCGCCGGCGACGGCCTGTTCGCCACCGCCGCGATCCCGGCCGGGACCGTCGTGTCGCGACTCGGCGGGCGGTTGGTCACGTGGCGCGAGCTGCAAGACCTGTTCGCCGACCCCGCGGTCCCATATGTCGACACCATCGCCGCGCACGGCGACCTCCATCTGGTCCTGCCGCCGGGCCGGCCGATCGGTAAGAGCAACCACAGCTGCGACCCGAACCTGTGGTGGACCGGCCCGTACACCCTGGCCGCGTGCCGCGACCTCCGCCCGGGCGAGGAGGTCAGGGATGGGCGAAGAGAGCGGCGGGGTGTCACCCGGCCCCATTCCTGGGTGACACCCCGCCGCCGCCCGAGGTCAGCCGAGCACCAGAGCCGTGACGAACTGCAGCACGTGCCAGGCCACGTAGGCGCCGGCCGACCAGAACGCCCACTCCTTGCTCCGCTGGATCCTGGACACCCAGCGAAGCCCCGCCACCGGCTCCTGCGGCGTCCGGACGGTCCTGGCCGCGAGGAGCGCGGACGCCAGCCAGGTGAGCGCCGAGGCGGCGACCAGCCCGTACGACAGCCCGCGCAGAATGTCGCCGGGCGCCTCGTCGAAGGGCAGTTGCCGGGTCCAGAAGGCCACCACGCCGACGAGCAGTGCGACGGTGATCCGTCTGTCCTTGCGAGCCTGTCGCTTGAGCCACTTCAGATCTCGCCGTACTTGACTCTTGAGCATCCGGATCACCTCCGAGTGGATGAGCTGGTAGCACCAGCTAACGGGAGGATCCGGAGAAGATCTGCGACCTTACACCCGAAAATTCACGACTTTTAGCGGCGTTTCACGCCAATTCCCGCAGCTCTTCCGTCACCCGCTGCACCTCGACGATGTCGCCCACCTCTTCGAGCGTGCGCACCGCCTCGGTCAAATAGGTGACGGCCGCGCCCTGGTTGCCCAGCCTGGCCGAGATCAGCCCGAGCGCCCGCAGCGCGCACCCGAGGTCCCGCCTGGTCCCGCACTCCAGGTGCACGTCTCTGGCCTGCCGCGCGTAGACCAGCGCCTCCTCGACACGTTCCAGGTCCAGCAGCACCATGGCCAGCGTCGTGAGCGCCGCCGCCCACCGGTCCCTGGTGCCGGTCTCGTTCTGCAGCTCGACCGTCTCCCTGGCCGGCGCGAGCGCCGCGGCCGGCCGGCCCGCCGTGTGCAGCGCCTGCGCGATCGACAACAACGCGCTGGCCCGGTTGTCGCGCAGCTCCTCCCTGATCGCCAACGACGCCTTCGCCGCCCGCAGGGCGGGCTTGTGCATCCCGAGCGACAGGTACGTGTACGCCAGCGACTCCTGCACGTCCGCCTCGGCCCGCCGGTTACCCATGCCCTGCACGATGTCGAGGGCCTCCAGCGCGTACACGAACGCCACCTGCAGCATTCCCTGCCGGCGCCGCACCCTGGCGAGCCTGTTGAGCATGCGGGCCTCGACGGGCTCGTCGTGGATCACCCGGCTGATCGTCAGCGCCTGGTTCAGGTAGTCGTCGGCACGCAGGTAGTCCGACAGCCTCCAGTGCACCAGGCCGATGTCGCCGAGCGTCTCGGCCTTGCCCTGCTCGTGGTGGAGCTCGACCTGCACGGCCAGGGCCTGCTCGTAGTAGGCGAGAGCCTCGTCGTACCGGGAGCCGTTGCGTGCGATGCGCCCGAGCGCGCACAGGGCCCGGCCGCAGCCGTGCTGGTCACCGGTGGCGGTGTAGCCGGCCAGCGCCCGCTCGGCGTCGCGCTGCGCGTCGTGCTGCAGCCGCAGCAAGTCGTAGATCTCGGCCAGGCAGAGCAGGGTCTCGGCCTCGGCGTGCTCGTCGCCCAGCTCGTGGCAGATCGACAGCGCCTCCAGGCCCTCCTCCAGGGCCGCGTTGGGCTGGCCCAGGTTCTGCTGGACCCGGGCCAGGATGATCAGGCTCTGCGCGGTGCCCCTGCGGTCGCCGAGCTCCTCGCGTACATCCAGGGCCTGGCCGGCGTAGTGCAGCGCCAGCTCGTACCGTTCCTGGGACAGGTGCAGCCGGGAGAGCGTGTGCAGGCAGCCGGCCACCCCGGTCAGGTCGCCGATCTCCCGGTAGAGCTCCAGCGCCTCGCCCGCGCAGGTGAGCGCCTCCTCGCTGTTGCCCGCGATGCCGTGGACCTCGGCCAGATCGTTGAGCGCGCGGGCGCGCCCCACACTGTCGCCGAGCTCGGTGTAGTCGGCCAGCGCCTCGCCGATGAACCTGGCCGCCAGCGTCGACGGCCCGATGTCCCGGTGGATGGAGCCCAGGTTGCCGCGCATGAGCGCGATCGCCCGCCGGTTGCCGACCTGCATGGCCGAGGTCAGCCCGGCCTGCTGGATCTCCAGGTTGTTCTCGTAGAAACGCAGCCGCCTGAACGGCTCGAACACCGCCTCTGCCAGGCGCCAGGCCATCCCGTGCGCGCCGCTCTCCTCGGCCAGCCGCACCGCCGACACCAGCGAGCGCCGCTCGGCCTCGAACCACTCCCGCGGCGTCTCGGCGTCGGCTGCGACCGCCAGGTAGTGGTCGAGCAGCCGTGCCCTGGCCTCGCGCACGCCGGCCTCCGCGTGCCTGCCCAGCTCCCTGGCCAGCCGCTTGACCAGGTCGTGCACCCGGTAACGCGGCCCGGGCAGCGGCTCGACCAGGTAGGCGCGGTGCAGCCCCTCCACCGCGACCACGGCCTCGCTCACCGGCACGCCCAGGGCCGCGGCCAGCACCTCAGGCGTGAAGTCCCGCCCGGGCAGCAGCCCCACGTGCCGGAACGCCCGCCGCTGCCCCGGGCTCAGCGACTCGTACGCCAGGTCCAGCGCTGACCTGAACGCCTCCTCGGGATCGCCCACCAGCAGCCGATCGGGCCTGCGCAGCTCCTGAACCCGCGACCGCACGCTGAGCCCGGGGTTCTCGGCCAGCTTGGCCGCCGAGATCCGCAACGCGAACGGATGGTAGGAGCACACCCTGGCCAGCTCGGCCAGCGCGTCCCGGTCGGCGGCCCGCCGCGAGCCCTCCCCGAGCACCGCCACCAGCAGCGCCACCGCGTTGCCCGGATCGAGCACCGGCACGTCCATGAGGTCGGCGTGACCGGTGGCCCGCAGCGGCGCCATCCGCGTCCGGCTGGTCACCAGCACCACGCAGTCCTTGCTGCCCGGCAGCAGCGGCCGCACCTGGCCGGGGTCGGCGGCGTTGTCGAGGATGAGCAGCAGCCTGCGCCCGGCGATCCTGCTGCGGTAAAGGAGCATCAGCTCGGCCTCGTCGGAGGCGGGCTCGCCGACGCCCAGCGAGCGCAGGATCTGGCCGAGCGCCTCGACGGTGTTCATCGGGGGCTGGCTCGGCGACTGGCCCCGCAGGTCGATCACGATCTGGCCGTCGGGGAACCGGTCGGCGTGCAGGTGGCCCCAGTGCGTCACCAGCGCGGTCTTGCCCACACCCGGTAAGCCCTGCACGACCATGGTGTTGGTCCTGCGGGGCCGGTCCAGCCAGGCGGTGAGCAGGTCGAGGCTCTGCTGCCGCCCGGTGAAGTCCGGCACGTCCGCAGGCAACTGGCGGGGTTTGGGCAGCTCGCCGACCGGCAGCGGGTCCGCCGGCGCGCCGGGGCGGGTGAGGAACGGCGTCACCCGGCCCGTCCAGGGCGCCGACAGTTGCTCCCAGTCGCCCGCGGCGGCACGCAGCGCGGGCGGGTCCTCGATGCGCAGCCGCCGGTAGCCGGGGCGTACCAGCAGGCCGCGCTGGACCCACTGCTGGAGCTGGCGCTGCACCACGTCAGGAGAGCTGCCTACCAGGTCGGCCAGGGTCTCCATGGACAGCGGCGGCGCGGACTCCGCGGCCAGTCCGTACCGCTCGTCGAGGTGCAGCAGCCACACGGCCAGGCGGGCGGCGACGGGAGCGCGGGCGAGCGCCTCGTGCCTGCGGGCGGCCATGTTTCTGGCGAACAGCTCCTGCACCAGGGCCGTGGCCACGGCCGGGCTGGCCGAGGCGTGCTCGCGCAGCCGCCGCAGGTCGATGGGCCAGGCCCGCAGCTCGGTCAGCGCGTCCACCCTGACCCGATCGCCCGGGCTCCAGAAGGCCAGCTCGCCGATGAGGTCGCCGTCGCCGCGCAGGTCGTGGATGGCCTCGCGCTCGCCGGCCGGGGTGTACTCGCGGGCGTAGCCGTAGTCGATGACGTAAACACGGCTGGCCGGCCGCAATGGGGAGCAAATGGTCTCGTTACGCCGGAAAACGCGCGGGCGGGCGCCCTCATCCACCAGTGACCTGAACGAATCCACCCCGACACCATCCCCCTACGGACGGCGGTGTCCTCGACCTGACAGATGCAAACGAACCGAACACCCAATGTGTCACATCGGCTCGGACCCTGCCAGATCAGAGATCAGACGTTGGCGGTGTCGGAGCGGTCGGGGACGAAGCGGTAGCCGACGTTGCGGACCGTTCCGATCAGGGACTCGTATTCGGTGCCGAGCTTGGCGCGCAGGCGCCGCACGTGCACGTCGACCGTCCTGGTGCCGCCGAAGTAGTCGTAGCCCCAGACCTCCTGCAGCAGCTGGGCGCGGGTGAAGACCCTGCCCGGGTGCTGGGCGAGGTATTTCAGCAGCTCGAACTCCTTGAACGTCAGGTCGAGCACCCGGCCGCGCAGTCTGGCGGTGTAGGTGGCCTCGTCGATCGCCAGGTCGCCGCTGCGGATCTCGTCGGGCACGTCCTCCGCGCCGGCCTGCGAGATGCGGCCGGTCGCCATCCGCAGCCGCGCCTCGACCTCGGCCGGCCCCGCGCTGTCGAGCAGCACGTCGTCGGCGCCCCACTCCGCGGTCATCCCGGCCAGCCCGCCCTCGGTCACGATCACCAGCAGCGGGCAGTCGATGCCGGTCGTCCGGATCAACCGGCACAGGCTCTTGGCCTGCACGAGCTCCTTGCGCGCGTCAACGAGGACGGCGTCGGCGGGGGGTGCGTCGATCAGTGCGGACGCCTCCGCTGGAGCGACGCGGACCGAGTGGAGCAGCAACCCGAGCGCCGGCAGCACCTCGGCTGATGGCTCGAGGGCGTTGGTCAGCAGGAGCAGGTTGCTCATTACGGCCTCCTCAAACGCGCAAGGACCCGGGGGCTACGTCGCCCAGGTCCTGTAGGTGAGGATATCCCACGAGTACGTCGCGTCCATTGCGCGTCCAGCAGGTGAACAGCGCGTCTCTTGAAACAACATCGTTAAGGGCGACGCACAATAGACCAGGGAAGATGGTGAGGATCGCATGGCCACAGGAAAAATACGGTATTGGGCCGCAGCCAAGGAAGCGGCGGGTGTCGCGGAGGAAGCGTACGAAGCGGTCACACTTGGCGAACTAATGACGAAAATCACACAAAATCGTGCAGATTTGGCACGCGTGGTGCGGCGCTGCTCGTTCCTCGTGGACGGTTCTCCTGTCGGCAAACGCCCCCACGACGAGATCATCCTCGGTGACGGCGCGACCGTGGAAGTGCTCCCGCCGTTCGCCGGCGGGTGATCGGACGTCTTCCCGGGGAAGGAGTCGATAGGCTCTTGACCCCCTCCTAGACAGGGAGCTCCATGCGCAAGCTGATCGTTTTCCTGATCGTGCTGGTCATTCTCCTTGTCGCCGTGGACAGGGTCGCCGCGGCCGGAGTGGAACGCGACCTGGCCAACCGGATCGCCGCCGCCGCCGACCTGTCCGGAACGCCCACCGTGACCATTGAGGGCATCCCCTTTCTCACGCAGGCCGTCGCGGGGCGCTATCCGGAGGTACGGTTCAATCTCGGCACGTTCTCCTACGGCGGCGTGCCGGTCAAGAACCTGCGGGGCGCGGCCTACGACGTCACAGCACCCCTGGCCGACGTCCTCCAGAACAGAGCCACCGCCCGGGCCGGTCGGGTGACCATCAGCGGGACCCTCACCAGGGCCACGATCGACAAATACGCCCCCCGCGGCGTCAAGATCGGCGGCAACGGACAGAGACTCACGGCGTCGGGCGAGGTGACGGTAGGGGTGAAGAAAGTGCAGTTCAACGCGGAGATGCGGGTCGAGGTGGCCAACGGGGGCATCAGGCTCCAGGCCGAGAAGATCGAGGGCGTGCCCAGCCAGCTCGCGCAGTTCGTTTCCTACACGATCCAGTTCAAGGGGGAGCTGCCCTTCGACGTGAAGGTGACCGGGGTGAAGAGCGTGGCCGAAGGATTGGAGTTCTCGGCCGAAGCGTCTGACGTGCCGATTCGTGGATGAGGTTGAACCGGGGCGCCCGGGCGTACGTGATGGGGGTGTGAACTCAGCGGGCACCGCCGACGAGGAACTCGTGAGGACCCTCTTCGACGAGCACGCGGGGCCACTCTACGGATACGTGCTGCGACTGACCGGTGACTCGGGACGGGCGGAGGATGTCGTGCAGGAGACGCTGCTCCGGGCCTGGCGACACCCCGACGCGCTCGCCGATCGGCCGATCCGCGCGTGGCTGTTCACGGTGGCCCGCAACCTCGTCGTCGACCAGGCTCGCGCCAAGAAGGCCAGGCCGCCGGAGACCGGTGACGAGGCGCTGGCGGTCCTGCCCGCCGAGGACGATCTGGAGCGCGCGGTCGAGTCGTGGGCGGTGGCCGAGGCGCTGGCCGCGCTGCGGCCGGAGCACCGCGAGGTGCTGTTGGAGGTCTACTACCGGGGGAGATCGGTGAAGGAGGCGTCGGCGACGCTGGGCATTCCGCCGGGCACGGTCAAGTCGCGCACCTACTACGCGCTACGCGCGCTCAAGCTCGCGCTCGAGGAGCGGGGGCTGGCGCCGTGATGACGTGTGAGGAGGTACGCCTGGCCCTGGGCGCGCACGCTCTGGGCGCGCTCGAGCCTGACGAGGCGCTGGAGGTCGACACCCACCTGGCGACCTGTGAGGCGTGCGGCGCCGAGCTGCTGGAGCTGGACGGCGTGGCCTCGTTCCTGGGAAAAGTGTCAGAACGCGACGTCGAGCTGGTGGCCAGCCCCCCGCGCCAGGTGCTCGACCGGCTGCTCAACGACCGTGCCAAGCGGAGTAGGCGCGGCCGCCTGCTGCTGGTGGCCGCGGCCTCCGTCGCACTGCTCGGGCTCGGCGGCACGGTCTGGACGGTCATTCAGGAGACTGAGAACCGGCCGCAGATGTCGGCGGCCGAGGCGCCCTCGGCCACCCCGTCGCCGATGCAGAAGGTTGACCCCTACGCGGCTATGGAAAGCGATGAGGCGACCAATGCCCAGCGGGATGCCAGCCCCAGGGCATCGGCCAAGGCTCCGGCGACACCCAAGAAGGCGGTGGCCGGCCAGGAGTTCACCGGGGAGAACGAGGCCAAGAAGTACTACGCCATCGTGATGGCCTGGCCGCTCAGCGGCGGCGGCACGGAGCTCGGCATCCAGGTCATCGGCGTGCCGGTCGACACCACCTGCCGCGTGCGCGTCGTGGGCAAGGACGGGCGCGAGGACTTCACGGACAGCTGGACTCTCAGCCGCGAGGCCTACGCGGACAATGCCCCGTTCAAGAGCACGACCACGCTGGCCATGAAGAACATCGCGAGGTTCGACGTCGTCGACCAGGCGGGCACGTTGCTCGTCAGAGTCAAGGTCGCCGGGAAGTAACCGCGGCCGTGGGCGGTTGCACCATGCGTGACGGGTTTGTGGGTTGCGCTGGTGACGCTGGCGCTCGGAACGGTGATCGGGGTGGTGTTCCTGCGCCGCAACGGACGAGTGCGTGACACGGGCTCCGCGCAGGATCGGCTGTCCGCGGGCGATCTCGGGGCCGGGTTGGGGGAGCGGGCGACGCTGGTGCAGTTCTCGACCGCGTTCTGCCAGCCGTGCCGGGCGACCAGGCGGATCCTCGCCGACGTCAGTGAGCTCGTGCCGGGGGTGAGTCACATCGAGATCGACGCCGAGTCGCGGCTGGACCTGGTGCGCCGGCTGGACGTCATGCGCACGCCGACCGTCCTGGTGCTCGACGCCGCAGGGAATATCGTGAAAAGGGCCTCCGGCCAGCCGCGCAAGACCGACGTGCTGGCGGCGCTCGCGGCGGCCGTACCAGGCTCGTGACGGCAACGGTTGTCTCACGAGTTGTCTCATCAATCGGACCAGATGTGACAGATGACGAGACGCCGAGTAGTGTCATCCGCATGAACCCAACGACAGAGCTGCTCACGAAGCGGCGCGCGGTTGATTTCTGCCGCGTGACCACCTCGCTCTGTCGCGCTGCCTGAGGACGATCTCGCGCGGACTGGATCCGCCCCAAATCGACCCCTTCAGGAGCATCCCACGATGCGTGCCGATCCTAGAGCGCTGCGCTTCGGCGCGGCCATCACAACCGTGGTCCTCGTCTTCGTCCTGGTGACCCAGAGTGCCTGGCTGTTCGCCGCTCAGGCGGTGGTCTTCGCGCTCGGAGTCGCGGGGCGCTCGCCGTACACGATGCTCTTCAAGGCGCTCGTCAAGAGTGCTCCGAAGGAGACCGAGGACGCCCGCCCGCCGCGGTTCGCGCAGGGGGTGGGGCTGATCTTCGCGGTCGCGGGCCTGGCCGGATATGTCGCCGGGATCATGCCGCTGGCCCTCGTGGCCACGGCCGCGGCTCTCCTCGCCGCTTTCCTCAACGCAGCCTTCGGATTCTGCCTTGGCTGCGAGATGTACCTGCTCATTCGCCGACTACTGCCCGCTGCCAACATGGAGGTACCCAAATGAGCCGCTCCGCCGCCCTGGTGGACGCTGACTGGGTCGAGGCCAACCTCGACACACCCGGCGTCGTTCTCGTCGAGGTCGACGAGGACGTCAGCGCCTACGACAAGGGCCACATCCGTGGCGCCGTGAAGGTTGACTGGCGGCAGGACCTGCAGGACCCGGTCCGCCGCGATTTCGTGGACAAGACCGGTTTCGAGGCCCTGCTGTCCGACCGCGGCATCTCCAACGATGACACCGTCGTGCTTTACGGCGGCAACAACAACTGGTTCGCCTCTTATGCGTACTGGTACTTCAAGCTCTACGGCCACGAGAACGTGAAGCTGCTCGACGGCGGCCGCAAGAAGTGGGAGCTCGACTCGCGCGAGCTGGTCAAGGACGTGCCGCAGCGGCCCAAGACGCAGTATGTCGCCCAGGAGCAGGACCCGGCGATCCGCGCCTTCCGCGACGACGTGGTCGGCGCCATCGGCAAGCTCAACCTGGTCGACGTGCGCTCGCCCGACGAGTTCACCGGCAAGCTGCTCGCCCCCGCTCACCTGCCGCAGGAGCAGGCGCAGCGCGCGGGCCACGTGCCGACCGCCCGCAACATCCCGTGGTCCAAGGCGGCCAACGACGACGGGACGTTCAAGTCCGACGACGACCTGCGCACCCTCTACCAGGAGGCCGGGGTCGACTTCGGCAAGGACACCATCGCCTACTGCCGCATCGGCGAGCGCTCGGCGCACACGTGGTTCGTGCTGCACGAGCTGCTCGAGCAGGACAACGTCAAGAACTACGACGGTTCGTGGACCGAATACGGCTCGCTCGTGGGCGTGCCGATCGAGCTGGGGGAGGCCCGCTAATGACTGCACAGGGTTGCGGAGCGCCGGAGCAGACCATTGCGCTGCCGGCCGGAATCGATCTGTCCAACCAGGCCGTGATCCAGGGCGTGGTGACCGGCGCGGGCACCGCCTACGCGCGGCTGCTCGACCACTCGGGCGAGTTCACCGGCGAGGTCGTCGTGTCCGAGGACGGCGTCTTCCGCTTCTTCGCCGCTCCCGGCGACTGGACCGTCCGCATCATCGCGGGCGGCGGCGTCACCAGGGACATCCAGGTGGAGGCCAAGCTGGGTGAGGTCGCCCAGCTCGCCGTCGCCGTCTGACCGCCACCGGCATCGTGAGGGCCCGCGTTTTTCGGACGCGGGCCCTTTCGCGTGCAACCGATCGGGGCTGGGCGGTGTTGTACGTTACGTGAGCTCGATAGATCCGGTGTGCAAGGCGCTCCTCGACGACCTCGACGAGGGGTTCGCCGAGATGTACGCCGCTTACCGCACCCTCGTCTTCTCGACCGCGTTGCGGTTGAGCGGGCGGTGGGCCTGCGCCGAGGACCTGACGGCGGAGGCGTTCCTGCGGGCGTACCGGGCGCTGGCCGGCTACGACCGCGACCGCATCGCCGCGCTGCAGCCGCGGCCGTGGCTGATGACGGTGCTGATGAACCTCTGGCGTAACTGGGCGCGGACCAAGGCCCGCACGCCACCGCCCGACCTGCGCGACGAGCCGGTGGAGGCCGTCGATCCCGGCCAGGACGTCGAGGCGGCCGCGGTGCGCCACGAGACCGGCGACGAGCTGGCCGAGTTGCTGCGTCAGTTGCCCGAGGAGCAGCGGGCCGCGGTGGTGCTCAGGCACGTCGTCGACCTGCCCGTCAGCGAGATCGCCACCGTGCTCAAGATCCCGCAGGGCACGGTCAAGTCGCACGTGTCCCGAGGACTGCGGCGGCTGCGCGCCATGGGAGGTGCCCAATGACCGAGGACCACATGTCCGTCGGCCCGTCCACCGAGGACCGTCGGCCCGTCGGCCCGTCGACCGAGGACCGCTTGCTGGCCGGGCTGGCGGCGCTGGCCGTCGACGCGCCGGACGGGCTGCTCGGCAGGATCGCCGCCCGCTGGGTGCGCGTGCCGGGTCCCCTGGGCGAGCTGAGCGTCGCGTTCACCGATCAGGGTGTCGCCTATGTGCACGCGGGCCCTGGCTTCGCGGAGGCGTACAGAGCCCGGTTCGCGAGCTTCGCCCGGCCGCTGCTGCCTGCCGGAGCTCGCGCCAGGCCGCCCGCCGGGCTGCTGCCCGCGTTGCGTACCGGCCGTGCCTCCGGGGTGCGGCTGGATCTGCGCGGGGTGAGCGACTTCCAGCGCGACGTGCTGGAGGCGGCGCGCACGATCCCCCGGGGCGAGGTACGCCCCTACGCGTGGATCGCCGCACGAATCGGCCGGCCCAGGGCCGTGCGCGCGGTGGGCACGGCCCTGGCGACCAACCCGGTGCCGCTGCTGGTCCCGTGCCACCGGGTCACCAGGTCGGACGGCGTGGCAGGCGACTACGTCTTCGGTGCGGCGGCCAAGGAACGGCTGCTGCTGGCCGAGGGCGTCGATCTCGAGCGGCTGCGGCGCCTGGCCGGGGAGCGGGTGTTCTACCTGGCCAGCGACACCACGGGCATCGTCTGCTTCCCGACCTGCCACAACGCCAGGCGCATCACGCCCGCACACCGGCACGGCTTCCGCACTCTCGCCCAGGCCAGGGCCGCCGGCTACCGCCCCTGCCGCACTTGCCGGCCCGCCCAGGGGCTGGCCGGGTCTCAGGGTTTGGCGGGGTAACGCATCAGCAGCGTGGCGCGGACGATGTCGGGGCCGTGCGCGCGGTAGCCGTGCGGCACGTCTGAGCGCCACGAGATGTGATCCCCGGGCCCGGCCGTCAGCGGCTCCTTGATCGGGCCGGCGCTCAGCGTGCCGCTGAAGACCGTCACGTGCTCGGTGACGCCCTCGTGGTGCGCGGGCGAGGTCTGCGTGAGGCCGGGCGGGACGCGTACGCGGTAGAGCTCGTACGTGACTCTGTCGTCCTCGAACACCTCGAGCAGCTCGGCCTCCATCGCTGTGCCCCGCATGATCCGCGGCTCGGGCGGCGGTTCGAGAATGGCCCCGATCGGCACGCCGAGCTGAGCGGTGATCGCCCAGAGCGTCTCCAGGGTCGGGCTGAGCGTGCCCGTCTCGACCCCGGACAGGGTGGCCTTGCCGATGCCGGCCCGCTTGGCGAGCTCGGACAGCGAGACCCCGCGCTCCTGCCGCAGCCGCCGCAGCCGGTCTCCCATCACGCGAGGGTCGGCGTCTAAGGCGGGCAGCGGCTCCATACCCGTCATGGTGCAACAGACGGCGCGCCGCGTCGCGGGCATTCTCCTCCCGATAATTCTTTTGTCACTGCTCAGGGACGTGGACGGTCCATACGGCTTTCTTGGGTTGCGGCTGCGACGCGAGGGACAGACCGATACGATTCCACAGATGTCCGGTTCGACAGGTGTGATGGCGCCGCCCCAACCAGGGCCCACGCCGGCTCAGCGGATGCCCTCGCCGTACTCGCTGCCCCTGCACGCACTACGCCTCGCGGGGAAGTGCGCGCTGCCGCTGATCCTGTGGTTCTCAGCGGGCGAGCTGACCCGCTGGGCGCTCCTCTACGCGGCCACGGAGATCTCGCACGGGAGCGCCAGGCAAGTCCGCCTGATCGTGACCCTGGCGCTGATGACCGTGGTGATCCTGATCTCCATGACCGTCATCACGGGCATGTTCCTGTCGCTGCGCCGGGTGCTCTGGGAGACGCGGGCGCGTCAGCAGGATGGGCAGGAGGACGAGCCGTTCTGGGCGTCGCTCAACCGGATCGCCCCTTCCTTCGCGCTCGTCTACCTGGCCTGGGAGCTCTACCTCAAGGACGCCTCCGACTTCCTGTCGATGGACCAGTTCCACAACCTGGACGACAACTTCTACACACCCATCCTCAACAACCTGGCCAACGGGACCGACGAAGAGGTCACGTACGGGATGGGGCTGGTCGGCCTCGACTGGCGGGTCTCGCTCGGCGCCATGGTCGTGACCTTCGGCCTGCGCATGCTCTTCGGCCACCTCGTCGAGAAGAGCAAGGGCAGGTTCTCCGGCATCGCCGCGGCGTTCTCGGAGTTCGCGTTCGTGTTCTGCGGCCTGAACGCCATCTTCACCGTCACCAAGGCACGCGAGGACTGGGCCTCCCATCGGGCGGTCGTAGGAGGCGCGAGCGAGGCGTGGGAGCACGCCAAGGAGAACGTGCCCGGCTGGGAAGCCTTCTGGAAATGGGCGGGCGAGGTCTGGCCGCACGTCATCGAGGCGCTGGCCGTGCCGCTCACCTGGCTGGCGATCGCGGTGCTGGTCTTCGGGGGCACGGTTGACGACACCCGCAGGGCGCTGCGCGGCACCCGGCTGGAGCGGGGCATGGACCGGCTGGAGGGCAGCCACGACCTCACCCAGCGGGCCACGGACCGGCTGATCGGCGGTTTCCAGGAGCGCTGGGTGCCCGTGGTCAACGCCTTCAGGATCACCGTCAAGGGCGGCATCACGATGTTCGGGCTCATGTGCCTGCTGTATGTCGGGCTGCACGTGGGCGCGGACTACCTGGAGCGGGTGGTCAACACGCTCATCGGCTCCGACGTGCCGTACATGTGGCTCGTGGTCAGCCGGCCCGTCGAGTTCGTCAAGGATCTGGTGGTGACCGTCCTGGCCTACTCCGTGCTGGCCGCGACGTTCGACATCGCGGCCACCCGGGCGCGGCTGCAGGGCGAGGACATCACCGCTTGAACACCAGCACGTCCTTGTGCTTGGCCTTCTCCTCTTCCTCCGGCTTGATCTCCAGGAGCTTGTCCGTGGGGGTGTCGGAGCGGTAGGTGGTGTTCGGTCTCAGGTGCAGCTCCACCTCGCCGGCCACCGTTTTGGGCACGACGGCCCCTGCTGTGTACGAGTACGGCTTGCCGACCACACCGTCCTCGCCCACCGGGGTGTTGTCGTCCATGACCTCCACCTGCCAGGTGCGCTCCTGCTTGTCCCGCAGGAACAGCTCCGGCTTGGCGGTGAGCACCTTGCCGGTGTCGTCGAGGGCCTTCCTGGTGATGGTGATCTTGAGCCACTGCTTGTCGGGCGTGGTGTTGCTCGGCGCGGGCACCATGGGCTCGATCGAGGTCTTCCATGACACGTGCTCGAAGGCCTTC
This sequence comes from Nonomuraea sp. 10N515B, assembly GCF_052245915.1. Classification (NCBI taxonomy): domain Bacteria; kingdom Bacillati; phylum Actinomycetota; class Actinomycetes; order Streptosporangiales; family Streptosporangiaceae; genus Nonomuraea; species Nonomuraea sp. 10N515B. The sequence goes on along the minus strand of NZ_JBQQBQ010000013.1, from coordinate 215,370 downwards.
TCCTGCCCCTTGGGGACCTCGTGCACGATGTCGTCGGGCTGGCCGCTCTTGAAGAAGAGATAATGGTCACCGGTCGGTATGCCCAAGGCCAGCACGAAGGCCACGAGCGCGCTCACGCCGAGGAGCAGGGTGCGCGGCTTGCGCGGCGCGGGCTCCTCCGCGGCCGGAGAGGGGGCTTCCGGCGGCTGCGGCGGCGTGAACGCGGGGGACGGCACAGTTGGGGGCGCGCCTCCGCCAGGCGCGGCTGAGGGGTGCGCCGTCACGCCGGAGGCGGAGGGTGGATTCGCGGGCCCGCCGGGCGCGGCGTACGGATTCCCGGGTCCACCGGGGACGACGGGCAAGGGCTGCGTGGCGCCGCCGACGGGGTCGGACTGCGACGCCGGGGGCCACACCTGCTGGTCCGGGAAGGCATCGGGGCCGCGGCGCGGCGGCATCCTGGGGCCGGGAGCCGGCGGCTGCCGGTGTTGGCCGTGGCGCGGCTGAGGGTGTGAGGGGCTGCCGCCCTGCGGCCGCTGTCCGTGCTGCGGAGGCTGGCCGTACTGGGCCGGCTGTCCGTGCTGCGGAGGCTGGCCGTACTGGGCCTGCCCGTGCTGCGGAGGCTCCCCCTGCTGTGGCGGCTGCCCGTGCTGTGGTGGCTGGCCGTACTGGGGCGGCTGTCCGTGCTGTGGTGGCTGGCCGTACTGGGGCGGCTCTCCGTGCTGTGGCGGCTGACCGAACTGCGGCTCCCGCGCATGCTCTGGTGGCTGGCCGTACTGCGGTGGCCGTGCATGCTGCGGTGGCTGGCCGTGCTGGGCGGGTTGCCCGTATTGCGGTGGCTGGCCGTATTGGGGCGGCCGCCCCTGCTGTGAAGGTTGCCCATACTGCGGGTGTTGCCCATGCTGCGAGGGCTGGCCGTATGGCGGCGGATGCCCATGGTCGTCGTGCTGGGATGGCGGCCCCGCTGGGGGAGGCTGGCCGTGGCTCGGTTGTTGCCCAGAGTGCGCCGACCGGCCGTACGGCGGCGGTGCCTGCTGGTGGTGCCGGCCGGAGTCGGCCGGTCGGTCGGGCTGTGGCGGTTGGTCGGGCTCGGGCGGTTGGTCGGGCTGGCCGGGAGGTGGGGCGAACCAGTCGCGGCTCGGGTCGTTCCTGGTCATGGCCTTACTTCTTCTTCTCGTCCAGGTCGAAGACGGCTGCGGGCGCGGTCGTGAGCTGTTTGGCGGTGGCGTCGTCGATGCCGAGGTCGATCTGCGCCTCCGGAGGCAGCGGCTCGCTGTAGAGGCCGGAGACCGGGAGCTGGAACACGGCCTGCGCGCCCGGCAGAGCCGAGGCCGGCACCTCGAACACGAATCGGCCCGTGCTCCACCAGCCCGGCTGGATCCACGGGTTGGCGAGCGTCTTGGATTTGTCGATCTTGTCGCTCGCGGCGTACACCTTGCCGTCGGCCGCGAGCAGGCTCGGCATGCCCAGGTGCACGGGTTCGGCGGGCACCGTGGCCGCGGCCTCCACCACCAGGAACAGCTGCTCGGTCGGGACGTTCTTGTTCTCGACCTTGAGCGCCTTGGCCGAGGAGACCTTCTGCACGCGCACGGAGAACCGCCCCGCGTCCACGTCCTGGCCCTTGGCACCGGTGTAGGTGAGCGGCATGCCCATGTCCTCCGCCGACAGCGCGAGCGACTGGATCGCCACCGCCCCGGCGACCAGGATCAGGCCCGCGACGATGTGCACGACACGGGAGCCCGAGCCGCCGCGACGAGCGCCCTGCCTGCGGTTGTGGTTGCGGCGCGGGGCCGCGGCGCGCTGCTGGGTGGCCGTCATCACGCCCCCTGAGGCTCGACGGACAGGGTGATCTTGGCGACCACCTTGTTCTCTAGCTTGTTGGTGAGCAGCTCCGGCTCGCTGACCAGGAACCAATTGCTGACGCCGGTGAGCGGGTTCTCGAGGTGCTCCATGGCGCCCATGTCATAGCTCACCTGCTTCGGCGGTTGCGTGGCCGCGTCGAGCTCGTAGCGGGCGACCACCGTGGATTGAATGCCCGGATGCAGCTGGCGGGAGGTGACGCCCTTGGACAGGACGAACAAGTCGGGGCCGAACTCGGTCTTGATCTGCGGGGTCATCTTCAGCAACGTGCTGCCGAAAAAGAAGCCGCTGCTCTTGTCGTGGGGCAGGGCGCCCACGCTGACGGTCTGGTCGGTCTTGTTCGTCACTTTGAACACCACGTCGAGGTAGCGCTTGTCCTCGGCGAACTGGTTCTCCGCCTTTTCCACAATGACCTTCGACTCCACGACCTGGGTGTCGAACTGCCCCTGGTCGAGCGTCTGCCCTGGATTGAGCGCTTTTGGTGGGGGATCGGGTCGTTCGTTGAGTCCGCCCAGGAGAGCGGTGATGCCGACGGCCGTGAACGCCACCAGAGCCAGTGCGGGCACCACTACCGGGCGTCTTGGCTTGTCAGTGCTGCCGCCGGAGGGTTCCGTCATGGCAAAGGATGGTAGTAGGTATCGCTTGTCCCATCTGCCGCAATGCTCCCATCGGGCTGGTCGAAATTGCCGATAACCCTGCCGCTTCAGGGCTTGAAGCTCATACGCTGTCACGGAGCGGATAAGGGCTGGCCCCTACACCTAACGACATATCGCGGCCGGAGGGTCACGTGACAGACGTGCATCCCGATCATGCCCAGCTGCAGGCGGACCGCATCTACCTGGGCTGGCAGTACATCTTGCTGCACGCCGACCCGGGACCGCCGCCCAAACGCCCCTCACCGGCCGACGAGCCGGCCGCCGCCGAGCCCGACCCCGCCGAGATCGAGCTGATGCGCCGCGAGCGGCTCCAGGAGGATCTGCTCAACCGGCCGGTACGGATCTTCCGGCTGTTCATGCTGGCGCTGAGCGTGCTCATCCTGGCCGTGGCCGTCGCCGGCTACCTCGCCTGGCCGTTCGCGCTCGTCGCGCTGGCCGCGGCCGGTGGGGTGGCGGGGATCTGCAGTTATGCGCTGCTGCAGGGTGATCGGGCGGTCAAATACCGGGTGCTGGAGCAGCAGGCCAGGGATCAGCGCCAGCGCCAGGAACGTGACAAGGAGCTGTTCCGCGCCCAGGAGGAGCACGCCAAGCGCTACCGCGAGTGGCAGGAGTCCAAGGAGCGTTACGACAAGCAGCTCACGTGGTACGCGGTGGCCGTACCGCACGAGATCGACCGCATCGACGTGGCCGGCGGCACATTGCCCGGCTGGTCGGCGCTGGTCACCCTGCTCGGCGCCACGCGGCTCTACAGCGGCGGGCACCTGACCGTGCTGGACCTGTCCGAGGGGGCGATCGCCAAGGACCTGATCGAGCTGGCCCGCAAGGGCGGTGACGATCCGCTGGTCTGGGTGCTGCCGGTCGACTTACCCCGGCTCGATTTGGGCGCCACGCTGAAGCCTGAGGCGTTCGCGGACGTGCTGGCGCATGTGGTGAGCGTGAGCGAGGAGCACCGCACGACCCGCGACCTCAGCTTCGACAACGCCATCCTCGAGCGGGTGCTGGAGGTCCTCGGGGACAACGCCACGATCAGCCAGGTCACGGCCGCGCTGCGGGCGCTGGCGCAGGTGGGCGACCCGCGGGACGACCTGCGGTTCGGGCTTATCACCGCGACGCAGCTCGAGCGCATCGGGACGTTGTTCGGGCGCGGGGTGAGCGACCGGGTGGTGATCGAGCGGGCCTGGGCGCTGGAGTCCCAGCTGCGCAAGCTGGAAACGCTCGGCACGCAGGCCGTACGCCTGCCGCCCGCGCGGCTGCGGGTGGTGAGCATGGATCGGCAGGCGGGCGTGTTCGGCAACCGCGTGCTCGGCACGTACGTGGCCACCGCGCTCACCCACATCCTGCGCCAGTCGCCGGCCTCCGACCGGCCCTGGTATCACACGATCATCGTGGCGGGCGCGGACAAGCTCAGGGGCGACGTGCTCGACCGGCTGATGGATGCCTGCGAGACCTCCCGTACCGGACTTGTCCTGACTTATCGGTCGCTCACTCCCACCGTGCGGGAGCGTCTGGGCCGGGGGCACGCGGCGGTGGCGTTCATGCGGCTGGGCAACGCCGAGGACGCGCGGGTCGCCAGCGAGCACGTCGGGACCGAGCACCGCCTGGAGCTGGCCCAGCTCACCGAGACGATCAGCGACTCGCTGCCGGGCCTCGACGGCGGCTACACCTCGACGATCTCGCAGGTGGACGATGCCAGGGAGGAGCGGGAGGAGGGCAGCGCCGACCTCGCCGAGGACATCACGGCGTCCACCGAGTGGGGCAGGAGCGCCGACAAGATCGCGGAGAAGGAGCGGGTGCTGCAGCGCTCGCGCGAGTTCCTCGTCGAGCCGCACCAGCTCCAGCAGCTGCCCACCACCTCGGTGATCGTCACGGACGCCACGGCCCAGGGCAGGCGCGTCCGCCTCGCCGACGCCAACCCCGCCATCCTCACCTTCCCCAAGACCACGCTGGGCGAGCTCGAGGACGTACGCGAGGCGGTGCTGGCGCTCGACCCCGACGCGCGGGACGCCGACGGGGAGCCACCGCCGAACCTCGGGCCACCACCGCCACGCCTGGACTGGCGAAAGGACAGGTAATGACATGGTCAATGACGACGTGGCGAGCTGACGGTTGGCGGAGTTTGACAAAGAAACCGTCTGTGGGGGATTGAAATATGCAGCCGAGCGTCTCGCTGAGCGGGCCCTGGTACCGGATCCAGTCCATCGCCGCGCCCTCGCGAAGCTCGTCGGCGGAGTGGGATTTCGTCACCGTGCTGCCCGCCGTGTTGTCGGCGGCGCAGCGCGACCGGCCGTTCGTCATCGGCTGGCTGTCACGGGGTTCCGGGGCGCCGCTCGAGCTCATCACCAACGCGGGCCCGCTGTCGCCGCCGCGCCAGCCGCGCCGGGCCACCGACACGCCAGGCAACCCGAGCGGGCCGCAGCCGCTGCTGTTCCCCGGCGGGGCCCGGGGCGTGCAGCTGTCGGACGAATACCTGGCCGACCTCGCCGACCTGGTATGGACGCCGTGCCCGGGGCGCCAGGCGCCGCCGCTGGGCAGCCGGGAGAAGGGCGACCCCGACGAGCTGACGCGGCCGACGCTCTTCGAGGCGACGCTGGTCACGCTCATGTCCCGGCCGTTCGCGTGGCTGGTGGTGGCCGAGCCGACGGACCTGCTGGACGCCGAGGTGGCGCACCTGCGTACCCAGCTCAACGTGCTCAGGCAGTACGGCGACGCCTCCGAGCGCTCCCGCTTCGACGCCGAGCGGGCCGAGCGGCGCATGCAGGAGCTGGACGCGTTCAGGGAGGCGGGGCTCTGGAACGTGCGGGTGCTGGCCGGCGGGGCCACCGCCGACGAGCTGCGGCAGATCGCGCCCGTGCTGGTCGGCTCGGTGGAGATGAGCCACCACCCATACCGGCTGCGGAGCTCGCACGGCGCGGTCTACTCGCTGTCGGAGGCCCTCGCGATCACCATGCAGGACCCCGCCGACGGCGCCGCCGCCCCGTTCGCCGCCACCGCGGGAGCGCTCGCGGCGCTGGCCGGGCTGCCCAGGCGGGAGGTGCCCGGCGTACGCGTCCTCGACTCGGGCTTCTTCGACGTGACCTCCGAGGCCGAGGGCGGCGAGCTGGAGCTGGGGGAGATCCTCGATGGGCAGGACAGGGGCGTCGGGACGTTCCGGGTGCCGCTGGCCACGCTCAACAGGCACGCGTTCGTCACCGGGGCGACCGGCTCGGGCAAGTCGCAGACGGTCAGGCACCTGCTGGAGCAGCTCAGCAGGGCGCGCATCCCGTGGCTGGCCATCGAGCCGGCCAAGTCCGAGTACGCCGCCATGGCCGGCCGCGTCGAAGAGCCGGTCACCGTGATCAACCCGTCGGCGCCGGACGGCGTGCCGTTCAGCATCAACCCGCTCGAACCCGAGCCGGGCTACCCGGTCCAGGCCCACATCGACATGGTGAGGGCATTGTTCATGGCCGCCTTCGACGCCGAGGAGCCGTTCCCGCAGATCATGTCGCTGGCTCTGCAGCGCGTCTACGAGGCCACCGGCTGGGACGTCGTCACCGGCGGCGCGATCCCCGGCTCCAACGTCCCGCCCAGCGTCCCCACCCTCGAACAGCTCCAGCAGCACGCCATGGACGTGATCAAGGAGATCGGGTACGGCCGCGAGGTCCAGGCCGACGTCGAGGGCTTCATCTCGCTGCGGCTGCGGTCGTTGCGGGTCGGCTCGGCCGGGCGCTTCTTCGAGGGCGGCCACCCCGCCGACATCGGCGGCCTGCTCGAACGCGACGTCGTCCTGGCGATCGAGGACGTGGCCAACGACGAGGACAAGGCGTTCCTCATGGGCACGCTGATCATCCGGATCGTCGAGCACCTGCGGATGCGGGCGCGTACGGAGAAGACCCATGAGCTGCGCCACGTCATCGTGATCGAGGAGGCCCACCGGTTGCTGCGCGACCGCGGCCACGGGCGGGCCTCCACGCACGCCGTGGAGCTGCTGGCCGGGCTGCTGGCGGAGATCAGGGCGTACGGCGAGGGCATCGTCGTGGCCGAGCAGATCCCCACCAAGCTCGTCTCCGACGTCGTCAAGAACACCGCGCTCAAGGTCGTGCACCGGCTGCCCGCCGAGGACGACAGGAAGCTCGTCGGCGCCGCCATGAACCTGAGCGAGGAGCAGTCCCGGCACGTGGTCTCGCTCCAGCCGGGCTCGGCCGCGGTCTTCGCCGACGGGATGGATCGGCCGCTGCGGGTCCGCGTACCGCTCGGCGAGTCCAGGGAGAAGGTCCTGCCCGGCCCGCCGCCGCCCATCCGGGGCCGCAGGTCGGCGGCGTGCGGCGCGCAGTGCCACACCGGGCAGGCGTGCACGCTCGTCGAGCTGCGCGAGGCGGACGTGCTCGCCGACGCCCCGGACTGGGCGTGGCTGCGCATCTGGTGCGACACCGTCGTCCTCGCCTACGTCAGCAACCGGCCGCTCCCCGGAGTGCCCCGTGCCCTGTCCGCCGCCTGGTCCGACCTGCCGGCGCGGCGGCGCGAATGCCTCCTGGCCACCCTGATCGAACGTGCGGTGCAGCGCCGCGCCTGGTCGCTGCGCACCTGGTTCAACCCCGCACTGCTCACCGAGAAGGCCGCGGAGACGGCCACACGCCTGCTCGCGGGCCTCGACGGCGGGGGCGAACGTCCCGGGGCGTCGTGGGTCATCCCCCAGGTGCGGTGGCTGCACGAGGTGGACAGGCTCTTCCCGCACGACCGGCCTGCCCCGAATCTGCGTGACCCCGCCCCGCCCATGGAGTACACGCTCTTCCGCTCGCCCAACGGCAACGGCTCCGCCTCGGTGGATCGGGTGCATACGGAGCTGCTCGGCCATCGGGCCAAGGCGCTGCGGCACCACCCGCTGTCGATGGAGGTGGATCGCAACCGGGCGCTGGCGTGGCGGGTCATCTTGGGGGACGACGAGAACGAGAGCGTGCAGCGGGACATCACGACCGTCGCGATCGGCATCGAGTCGTCGGCCCGGATCCGGCACGTGGGGCAGACCATGGGGGCCGGGTGGCTGGAGGGCGTGCTGTCCTGGCCGCGGCGCTTCGTCCTGCCGTTCGACCACGGCGGCGTCCCAGAGATCACCTTCGCTGAGCCCTCCCCGACGCTGCCGTGACGGGTCGGTGCCCCGCCCGCACGGGTGCGAGCGTTCGGCCCGGGGCCGCCAAACGGGACCGTGTTTCCGCGCGCGTCTCCAGAGTTGTGGCCAACGCCGACTAGGATCCATGGGCATGACCCAGCTTCCTCTGCGGGCTCAGCTCGCCAGCGCCCTGGGACGCAGTGCCGCGACGCTGTCCAGGATGACCGGGCGCGGCGACGGCTCGGTGATCGGCGGGCGGGTCGGCCTGCTGCTCGAGCCCGACCTCCTGCGCAAGCTGGCCCACGACCGCAAGCTGGCCCTGGTCAGCGCCACCAACGGCAAGACCACCACCACCAGGCTGATCACCTCGGCGCTGCTCGAGCTCGGCGAGGTGGCGACCAACGCGTTCGGCGCCAACATGCCGGCCGGCCACGTCTCAGCGCTGTCCCAGCACAAGGCCGCCCCCTACGGCGTGCTGGAGGTGGACGAGAAATACCTGCCCGAGGTCCTCGACACGACCGGCGCAGGCGTCGTCTGTCTCATGAACCTCAGCCGCGACCAGATGGACCGCGCAGCCGAGATCTGGCTGCTGGCCCAGAAGTGGCGCAGGGCGCTGTCGGGCAAGCCCACCCACGTCATCGCCAACTGCGACGACCCGCTCGTCACCTGGGGCGCCTCCACGGCCGCCAAGGTCACCTGGGTCGCCGGCGGGCAGCGGTGGAAGGAAGACTCCTGGTGCTGCCCCGAGTGCGGCGGCCCGCTCGACCGCAAGGACGCCTTCTGGGCCTGCCGGGAGTGCACGTTCCACCGGCCGGAGCCGCACTGGGCGCTGGACGACGAGGTGGCCGTCGACCCGCGCGGGCAGCGGTGGCAGCTGGACATCCAGCTTCCCGGCCTGGCCAACCGCTCCAACGCGGTGATGGCGCTGGCGGTCGCGGAGGCGTTCGGGGTGCCGGTGGAGCGGGCGCTGCCCCGGCTGCGCGAGGTCACCTCGGTGGCCGGCCGCTACACGACGGTCGAGCGCGAAGGGCGCCACGCCCGGCTCCTGCTGGCGAAAAACCCGGCAGGCTGGCTGGAGGCGTTCGACGTCGCCGACCCGCAGCTGCCGATCATCCTCTCGGTCAACGCGCAGGGCCCTGACGGCCGCGACACGTCCTGGTTGTGGGACGTCGACTACCGCATCCTGCGCGGCCGTCCCGTCTTCGTCACCGGCCAACGCCGCCTCGACCTGGCCCTCCGGCTCGACGTGGCGGACGTGCCGTTCACACTGTGCAACACGTTCTCGGAGGCGCTGGCCATGCAGCCGCCCGGCCGGGTCGACGTGATCGCCAACTACACCGCCTTCCAGCAGATCCGATCGGAGTTCGGTCGTGCCGTCTGACAGCGTCCTGCGCATTGTCTGGATCTATCCCGACCTGCTGAGCACGTACGGGGACCAGGGCAACGTCCTCGTCCTGGAGCAGCGGGCGCAGCGCCGGGGGATCCAGACGGAGACGATTCACGTACGGTCGGCGGACCCGGTCCCAGAGAGCGGCGACATCTACCTGATCGGCGGCGGCGAGGACCGGCCCCAGATCCTGGCCGCCCAGCGCCTGCGCAAGGACGGCGGCCTCCACCGCGCCGTCGCCTCCGGAGCCGCCCTGCTGGCGGTGTGCGCCGGTTACCAGATCATGGGAAGCACGTTCGGCGGCGAAGAAGGCCAGCCCGTGGACGGGATCAGCCTCCTCGACATCGCCAGCTCCCGCGGCCCCGCCCGGGCGGTGGGCGAGCTGGTCGCCGAGGTGGACGCCACGCTCAACCTGCCGACGCTGACCGGCTTCGAAAACCACATGGGTGTCACCCACCTGGGTCCCGGCGTCAGGCCGCTGTCCAGGACGGTCAAGGGCGTCGGGAACGGTGACGGCTTCGAGGGTTGCTACGCGGGCCACGTGGTCGGCACATACCTGCACGGACCGGCGCTGGCCCGCAACCCCGCGCTGGCTGACCTGCTGCTGTCGTGGCGGGCCGGGCAGCTGGCCCCGCTCGACGACTCCCGCTACGAGGCCCTCCGCCAGGAACGCCTGGCAACCGTCCTGCAGGACTGATCGCGCTCGTCGGGAGGAAAGCCCCGACGATCATCACTCGGCCGCAAGCAGGAACTTCGCGCTCCTCGGGACTAACCGTCATGGGGTTCACACCGCACGCCCAGCGGGGCATGCTCAAGATTCCGCGCCCGGATGCTCTGGGGATCCTGTATCGCCTCGCCGAACTCCAGAAAGCGATGGACGCAGGGGACACCGCGGCGTTCGACATCAGGGCCCTTCAAGGGCACAGCGCCCGCTGGCGCCTCAGGATCGGCGACTACCGCGTCGTCGTGCATGATTGACATGCAGCCGTTTGGCTGCCTATTGTGATGATGCAGTCGAACGGCTGCATGTTTGGATGGCGGCAGATGGACGAGGTTTTCAAGGCGCTGGCCGACCCCAGTCGCCGCAGGTTGCTGGACAGCCTGAACGCCCGCAACGGGCAGACCCTGCGCGAGCTGTGCTCAGGCCTGGACATGGCCAGGCAGTCGGTCAGCAAGCATCTGGCCGTGCTCGAGGCGGCCAACCTGGTGACCACGGTGTGGCGCGGGCGGGAGAAGCTGCACTACCTCAACGCCGTGCCGATCAACGCCATCGCTGAACGCTGGATCAACCAGTACGACCGCCAGCGGGCCGGCGCGCTGGCCGATCTCAAGACCGCACTGGAGGGCACGCACGTGGATGGCACCGACTTCGTCTACACGACGTACATCAACACCACGCCCGAACGCCTCTGGCAGGCGCTGACCGACCCGGCCTTCACCGAGCGCTACTGGGGAGCCGTCCTGGAGTCCGACTGGAAGGTCGGCTCGACGGTGACCTATAAGCAGGGCGGCATCACGATCGAGGACCCCGAGCAGGTCGTGCTGGAGGCCGAGCCCGGCCGCCGCCTGGCCTACACCTGGCACTCCTTCACGCCGGACTTCGCCGAGGTCTTCGGCTTCGACGCCGACGACGTCGCCAAGTGGGCCGCAGAGCCGCGGTCCACGGTGACGTTCGACATCCAACCGCAGGGCCGGATGGTCAAGCTGACGATCGTGCACGGCGGCTTCGAACCCGGAAGCGCCGTCAGAGAGTCGATCAGCGAGGGCTGGCCGGCGATCCTGTCCAGCCTCAAGACGCTGCTGGAGACGGGAGAGACCCTGCCGCAAGAGTAAGAAGCATGCTCCTGAGGGCGGCGGCGTCTCGCCTGCGGGTGACCCGTAGGGTGGCCATGGCGAAGCTCAGCCAGGACAGGTCCGCCGGGTCATTGACCCGCTGGACGGCCGCGACGCGGCGCTCGCGCGATGCGCATGGTCTGGACACCGGAGGAGGGTGCATGAACGACGGCTCAACGCTGGTCCGCGCGGCCCGGCTCGGCCGGGACGACACGTTCGGCGACGTGTTGCTCTTGGGCGGGCGGGTGGCGCGCATCGGCCCGAGCATCCCCGCCGAGCCCGGCTGGGAGGTGGTGAACGTCGACGGCCGGATGGTGCTGCCCGGCCTTTGGGATCACCACGTCCACTTCGACCAGTGGACCCTGGCCAGGCAACGCCTGGACCTGTCCGGAGCGTCGTCGGCAGCGCAGGCCGTCCGGCTGGTGGCGGAACGGCTGCGCGCCAAACCGCCAGAGGCCGGCCTTCCGCTGGTGGGCTACGGGTTCCGGGACGCGTTGTGGCCGGACACGCCCCATCGTGACCTGTTGGACGCCGTGACCCCGTCGGACGTCGCCGTGGTTCTGGTCAGCGGAGACCTGCACTGCTGCTGGGTGAACTCCGCCGCGGCCCGGCGGTACGGTCACGCCGATCATCCGACCGGCATCCTGCGGGAAACGGAGTGGCAACCGATCGGCGAGGAACTCGCCGACCTGCCCGCCCCGCTGCTCGACGGGTGGGCGAGGGAAGCCACCGCCGCGGCGGCCGCGCGTGGCGTCGTCGGCGTCGTCGAGCTGGAGGCGCCCTGGTCTCTGGACGCGTGGGTACGCCGGGTGCGCGACGGTAACCGGATGTTGCGGGTGGCCTGTGGCGTCTGGCCGGGGCGCCTGGATGAGGCGATCAGCCGAGGCCTGCGCACCGGTGACGTGATCCCCGGCACCGACGGGCTCGTCGAGATGGGGCCGTTCAAGGTGATCACGGACGGGTCGCTCAACACGCGAACGGCCTACTGCCACCACCCTTACCCGGGGCTGGAGAAGGGCGAGCACCCGTACGGCATGCTCCTCGTCCCGCCGGACGACCTCGTGAAGCTGATGAGCAAGGCCTGGTCGCACGGACTGCGCCCGGCCGTGCATGCGATCGGAGACCATGCCAACACGCTCGCGCTCGACGCGTTCGAGCAGGTCGGCGCGCGTGGCAGCATCGAGCACGCGCAGCTGCTCGACCGATCGGACCTGGATCGATTCGCCGCGCTCGGTGTGGTCGCGAGCGTCCAGCCCGAGCACGCGATGGACGACCGCGACGTGGCCGATCAGGTGTGGGCAGGGCGTACGGATAGGGCGTTCGCGTTCGGCGCCTTGCAGGCGGCGGGCGCTGCTCTGGCCTTGGGCTCCGATGCCCCGGTCGCTCCGCTGGACCCGTGGATCTCGCTCGCGGCGGCCGTACACCGGAGCCGGGACGACCGGGAGCGGTGGCACGCGGAGCAGGAGATCCCGGTGGGGCAGGCCCTGGCGGCCTCCACCCGCACGGGCAGAGCGAGGCTCGCGGAGGGAGATCCCGCCGACCTCGTCGTGGTCGACGCCGACCCCTACACCGCCTCGGCCGCCGTCCTCCGCGAGATGCCCGTCGCCGGCACCATGCTCGGCGGCCGCTGGACCTGGCGGAAGGGGATCTGACCCAGGCCGTCAGTAGACCAGGGCCTGGGCCCCCTCGGCGGTCACTTCCTCCACGAACGCCGGTGCGCCGGCGATGCGGACCCCCTCGATGAGGTCGTCCACCGTGATGTTCCTGCGGGCCGCGCACTGCGTGCAGAGCGTCACCCGGCCGCCGGCCAGGATGGCGTCGAGCAGGTCCGTGAGCGGCGCGGCGTGCGGCAGGCTGAACTCCTTGGCCCGCCCCGGCAGCGCGAACCACGACGACTCGCCGGTCAGCCACAGGGAAACGGGGACACCGCTCGCGAGCGCGGCGGCGGCGACCGTGAACGCCTGGTTGCAGCGCTCCGGGGCATCCGCCCCGGCGGTCACCTTGATCACCAGTGATCGTGCCATATCCGTCACCCTAACGCGCACGGAGCGCGCATGCGGATCGAAGCAGAGCTCAAGGCCGTGATGCTATGCCGTACGGGCACGAAGCGCCACTACGCTTGGGGAACATGGAAGAACCTGAGGTGCACCCTGATCTGGAGCCGATCGCCTTCCTGCTCGGCCGTTGGGAAGGCGCGGGCGTGGGCGGCTACCCGACGATCGAGAGCTTCAACTTCGGGCAGGAGATCGAGTTCGGCCACAACGGCAAGCCGTTCCTGACCTACGTGAGCCGCACCTGGCTACTCGACCAGGACGGCAACCGAGTCAGGCCGCTGGCCACGGAGTCGGGATACTGGCGGCCGCAACCGGACCGGCAGATCGAGGTGGTGCTGGCGCACCCGACCGGGATCGTCGAGATCTACATCGGCGAGGTGGTCTTCCACAAGATCGAGCTGCGTACGGACGTCGTCGCGCGCACCGCCACGGCCAAGGAGTACACGGCGGGACACCGGCTGTACGGGCTGGTCAACGGCAACCTCATGTGGGCCTATGAGATGGCCGCCGTCGGGCACCCCCTGACGGACCACATGTCGGCCGAGTTGAAGAAGGTGGCATGAGCACTCCCTTCACCGCTGACGCCGTCGAGGCGATCAAGCGCCACATGAACGACGACCACGCCGCCGACTCCCTGATCATCGTGCGGGGTCTCGGCGGGCGGCCCGACGCGACCACGGCGCTGACGAGCGACGTCGACGCCGAGGCGATCGAGTTCACGATCGACGGCGGGGAGCGGGTCCGGGTGCCCTGGGGTGAGACGCTCACCGAGCGCGCCCAGGTGCGCAAGGCCGTGGTGATGCTCTATCGCGAGGCGTGCGGCCGGCTCGGCCTGCCGGTCAGAGGTGAACATTAAAGAAGGGCCCCAGGCATCACTCCGCCTGCGGTGCAGGCGGGCCGGATGGACCATGGTCGGGATCAGAGTCCCGCCCTCCGGCTGCCAGGGGCCCCGGTGGTTGCCTCGAATTCGCCAACGTCAACGAGACGAGACAAAGTTGTCCGCGACGTTAGCGGACAACCACCTCGCTAGCCCGACTATGAGAAACCATTATTCGGACCACCTCCTTTCTGCGTACTCACGAAGCTATGCGGTCGTCCGCGGACGGGGCAAGTGAATATCCCCGCGTCGTACGGTGGACCGCGTTCAGCGGTCCACCGTAGGCAGCGGACCGTTGCGCCTAGACTCGGGGCATGACCGAGACGCAGTGGCACGAGGAACTTCGCGCGAAGGGCTACCGGGTCACACCACAGCGCCAGCTCGTCCTCGAGGCGGTCAAGGAGCTGGAGCACGCCACGCCCGAGGAGATCTGCGTCAAGGTCCGGGAGACGGCGCGCGGGGTCAACATCTCGACCGTCTACCGCACGCTGGAGCTGCTGGAAGAGCTGGGTCTGGTCACCCACACGCATCTCGGCCACGGTGCGCCGACCTACCATCTCGCGGCCGAGGCCGATCACGTGCACCTGGTGTGCCGGGGGTGCGACGAGGTGTTCGAGGTGCGGCCGGAACTGGCCGAAGGGCTGGTCCAGGGCCTCGACGATGAGATGGGGTTCGTGGCCGACGTTCATCATCTGACCGTTTTCGGGCGCTGCCGAAACTGCCGGTAGCCGTTGTCGGGCGCCGCCGTCGCTGCGGATAGCCTGGAGTGCATGCGTAGCCCTCTGCTCGATCTCCCCGGCGCCGTAGCGGCAGACGCGCCGGATTCCGACGTAGCCGCGCACTACGGCGATCTGTACGCCGAGCAGCGCGCGCTGGCCAAGGGCGAGGCGGTCGTCGACCGCAGCAACCGCGAGGTGGTCCGGATCTCGGGCGCCGACCGGCTGAAATGGCTCAACGACCTGACCTCCCAGAAGCTCGACACCCTGAAACCGGGCGAGTGGACGCAGACGCTGGACCTCGACCTGCAGGGCCGCGTGCAGCACCATCTGACGCTGGTGGACGACGGCGAGAGCGTGCTGGCCCACGTCGAGCCGGGCACCGCGCAGAGCCTGATCGACTATCTCGACCGGATGCGGTTCATGCTCCGCGTCGAGGTGTCGCGGGCCGATGACCTGGCCGTGCTGTCCACGGCCGCGGAGGACTTCCTGGTGCCGCGCGCGGAGCTGGCCGATCACCTGGGCAAGCCGCTGGCGGGGCTGTGGGCGTACGAGGCGCTGCGGATCGAGGCGCACCACCCGCGGATGGGGTTCGAGACCGACCACAAGACCATCCCGCACGAGGTGGGCTGGATCGGCGCGGCCGTGCACCTCAGCAAGGGTTGCTACCGGGGCCAGGAGACGGTGGCCCGGGTGCACAATCTGGGGCATCCGCCGCGCCGCCTGGTGTTCCTGCACCTCGACGGCAGTGTCGACACGTTGCCCCCGCACGGCGCACCGGTGATCTTCGAGAGCCAGGAGGTCGGCGTGGTCGGGTCGGCCGCCCGGCACCACGAGCTCGGGCCCATCGCGCTGGCGGTGATCAAGCGTACGGTGCCGGTGGACGCGCCGCTGCTGGCCGGCGGGGTCGCGGCGGCCCAGGAGGTCGTCGTGCCGCCGGACGCGGGTCGCAACGTCTCCATCGACCCGTCGCTGCGACGTCGCATCCGCTAAAACCGCCGCTGCGACGTTCGCATCCGTGAAATCCGCCGCTGCGACGTTCGCATCGCTAAATATCGACGACGAGGGTGATCGGGCCGTCGTTGACGAGGGACACCTTCATGTCCGCGCCGAAGACGCCCGTCTCCACGTGCGCGCCCAGGCCGCGCAGCTCGTCCACGACGGCGTCCACCAGCGGTTCGGCGACCGGCCCAGGGGCGGCCGCCTGCCAGGTGGGCCGCCGGCCCTTGCGTGCGTCCCCGTACAGGGTGAACTGGCTGATCACCAGGAGCGGCGCGGACACGTCCGAGCAGGACTTCTCGCCGTGCAGGATGCGCAGGCCCCAGAGTTTGGCGGCGAGCTTGGCGGCCTCGGCCTGTGTGTCCGTGTGCGTGACGCCCACCAGGACGAGCAGGCCGGGCTCGGTTATCGCCCCGACGGCCCGGCCTTCGACCTCGACGGACGCTGCACTCACTCGCTGCACCACTGCTCGCATGGGATCCCATTCTGGCCCAGGTGAAACCCTCCGTAGACTCATGCCGGAAGGGATGGGGAAATGTCGTTGATCGTGGAAGTTGTCCGGTCCGGGTTCGTGGAGTCCACGCATCAGGCTCGCATGCTGACCGTGGACGCGGAAGGCCGCCCGGTCGAGGCACGAGGCGCGGTGCACGTGCCTGCCTCACCACGGTCGTCGATGAAGCCGCTCCAGGCGCTCGGCATGCTTCGCAGCGGGCTGCGGCTGGAGGGCGAGCTGCTCGCGCTGGCCTGCGCCTCGCACTCGGGTGAGCCGTTCCACGTGGACGGCGCCAGGAAGATCCTGGCGGGGGCGGGGCTGGAGGAGTCGGCGCTGCGGTGCCCCGAGGACTACCCGTTCGACCGTACGGTCACCGAACGCGGCCGCGTCTTCATGAACTGCTCCGGCAAGCACTCCGCCATGCTCGCCACCTGCGTGCTCAACGACTGGCCGCTCGAGAGTTATCTGGAGCCCAAGCACCCGCTGCAGCGGGCGATCAGGGAGACCGTCGAGGATCTGACCGGGGAGCGGGTGGCGGCCTCGGGGGTGGACGGATGCGGGGCGCCGCTGTTCTTCGTGTCGATGCTGGGCGTGACGAAGGCGTTCCGGGCGTTGCCCATGTCGTCGCCGGACTCGTACGAGCGCAAGATCTTCGACGCGATGCGCGCCTACCCGGAGTGGACGTCGGGCACCGGCCGACCCGAGGCCAAGCTCATGCGCGCGCTGCCCGGGCTCATGCTGAAGGCCGGGGCGGAGGCGTTCGACGCGTTCGTGTTCGAGGACGGGCGGGCGGGCACCGTGAAGATCGAGGACGGTTCGGCGCGTGCCCGCGTGCCCGTCACGGTGGCGGCGCTGCGCACGCTGGGGCTGGACGCCCCTGAGCTGGCCGAGCTGGCCGCTCCGCCGGTGCTCGGCGGGGGCCACCCGGTCGGCGAGGTACGGATCCGTTAGAGGGTGCGGAACTGACGGGTCGCGGAGATCGCGCCCGACGTGGTCGTGGTGAACGTCCGCATCGAGCCGGCGAACTTGGACAGGTCCCACTCCGCGGGCCCGTGATACCAGTAGAGGTTGTCGGCCTGGCTGCCGTTGCCGGTGACGGATGCCACCACGCGCGACCAGTGCTCCACCCCGTCGAAGATCACCGCATAGGGCAGGTAGCGGGAGAACAGCTCCACCCGATGCTGCTCGGGCACGGTGCCCAGCTCGCCGGAGAACAGGTATTCACGGAACTTCATGGTGTGCGCCATCGCCGCCGAGCCCTTGGCGGTCTTGGCCGGCATGTACTGGCCGCCGACCGCCAGCGCACCGCCCGCGATGATCACGGCCAGGCCCAGCAGCCCGTACGTGGTGAACCACGCCAGCGCCACGGTGGCCAGCAGGCCCACGCCGATCAGCACCACGCCGATCGTGGTCCACCTGGTGCGCTCGGTGTCCGGGCGGCGGGCGAACCAGCCCTGCTTGACCACGTCGGCGTACAGGGCGTCGCGGACCTTGCCCAGATGGGCCGCGAACGAGCCGGACAGCTGCGACAACAGCACCATGTCCCGGCCGTCGAAGATGGCGTCGTAGAGGGCCCGCTCGTACGGTAGGAGCGCGTTGACGGGTGCGCTCGGTAGCCTGACCAGCAACCAGTCGGGTGCGTCGTAGGTCTGGCGGGGCTGCTCGTCGATCCGCAGGTAACCGCGGACGGCGAGGTCGACGATCGTGGCGGTCACGTCGACCACGTCGGCCTGCTCGTCCACGAGCGTGCCGATCTGGCCGGGACGCACCCCGTCGGGCGGTGAGAAGTGCCCGTTCTGTACGGGATTGACGGCGCCCTGCTCGTGGCCGACGACCCGGGCGTCGCGACCGCGCGTCCAGTAGAGCAGGCCGATGCCGCCGAGCAGCAGCACCAGCAGGCCCGCCAGGGCGCCGCCGGTGACGGTGTCCAGGGTGAACGCGGCGGCCAGCGAGAAACGTTTCTCCAGGATGGGGGCGCCGCCGCTGGAGCCCTTCGGGTATCCCACGACGACGGTCAGGGCCTGGCCGGGCGCGATGTTCTCCTGCTCGAAGTCGGCTTGGGTGGCGGCGTGGTCCATGGACGCGGCCGTGCACCCGATGGCCGAGGTCAGCTCGCCGGCGAAGCAGGACAGATTTTGCACCTGGCCCGGGCCGCCGACCTTGACCGTGGCCTTGTCGACCTGCTGGTTCCAGCCGTTCACCGCGAACCAGCGCAGCTCCTCGACGCCGCCCGAGCTCGTCACCGCGCCCTTGACGTCGTACTCGACGGTCTGGCCGGTCACGGTGAGCACGTCGCCGGCGAGCGTGCCGCCCTTGACGTTCGAGATCTGGTAGAGGCGGTCGTAGCTGTCGTCGTACCGCGTCCTGGCGAGGAATGTGCGCTTCAGCCCGCCCGAGCCGCCGCTGATCTTCTCGACCACGTGCAGCGTGCCGTCCTTGCCCAGGGTCATCGTCACGTCGGTCGTGATCCCGGCCGCCGTTGCCATGGCGGGGGCGGCGGTCAACGTCAGAGCGGTGGCCCCGAGGGCGGCCATCGTGAGTCTGATACCCGTCATGGCGGCAAATCGTATCGGTTCAGTCCAAGACGATGCCGTTCGCGGCCAGTTGAACGCTCTCCGGCGCGGCCCCCTGGCCGGGGTTCTCGACGGCGAGCGCCTGGTTCCGCGCGACGAAGGGCCGCATCCGCTGCTCGTAGCGGTCGAACGCGGTGGCCGGGTCCGAGCCGAGCTCCTGCGCCAGGACGTACGCCCCGACCATGGCCAGACTCGTGCCCTGCCCGGACAGCGGCGTGGCGCAGTAGCCTGCGTCGCCGACCAGCGTCACCCGGCCGGCCGACCAGCGCTCCATCTTCACCTGGGCCATGGCGTCGAAGTAGAAGTCGTCGGCCGCCCACATGGCCGCCAGCAGCTTCGGGACCTCCCAGCGCATCCCGGAGCAGTGCTCCTGGATCAGGCGCTTCTGCTGCTCCACGTCACGGTGGTCGTAGTCGATCGGGCCCGCGCCGAACCCCAGGTTGACCCGCATCACGCCGGCATCCCGGTCGCTGAAGACCGCGCCGCCGACGTCGCCCTCGCGGAACCAGGTCTGCCAGTGGTCCAGGCCGAGGAAGTTCGGGGCGGTGAAGATCGAGACGTACATCCCGAGGTGCTCCAGGAACCGCTCCTCCGGGCCGAACGCCAGCCGCCGCACGGTGGAGTGCAGTCCGTCGGCGCCGACCACGTAGTCGTAGCGAGCCTGCCTGCCGCTCTCGAACGTCACGTCCACGCCGTGGGCGTCCTGGGCGAGGGTGGCGATCGAGTCGCCGTACACGTAGTCGGCGTCCGCAGCCGAGATGAGGAGCGCGGTCAGGTCGTCGCGCAGGATCTCGATATCGGGGCTGTCGAAGGCGCCGCCGCTGATCGTCCCCTCGGTGCTGCGCATGATCTCGTTGCCGTCGCCGTCCACCATGGACATGCCGCGCATGGTCGTACGGAGCGCTCTGGCCTGCTCCAGGATGCCCATACGGTCGGCCACGGTGAGCGCGGCGCCCCTGATGTCGATGGCCTGGCCGCCCTTGCGCGGTGCCGGGGCACGCTCGACGACCGTCACCTCGGCACCCTGCCGCCGCAGCCAGTAGGCCAGGACGGGACCGCCGACGCTCGCACCGGAAATGAGCACCTTCATGATCTGACTCCCCTTGTTGACGTTGTACGCAGAACTGAATGTACGGCGTACATACAGCAGTCAGCAACGGTATGCTGGGAAGATCTGTACTAGTACAGGAGGTCAGATGGACACTCCGCCCTACGCGCGGATCGCGGGCGACATCAAGCGGCGCGTCGCGGATGGCAAGCTCCGGCCCGGGGACCGGGTGCCGTCCACCAGGCAGCTCGCCAGGGACTGGGGGGTCGCGCTGGCCACCGCCGCCAAGGCGCTGGCGGTGCTGGCCCAGGAGGGCGTCGTGGTCGCCGAGCCCCGGGTGGGGACGGTCGTGGCGGAGCGGCGCGATGGGCGGGCGGCCCGGCGTCCGGAAATTTCTGGATCCGACGGGATGCGGGAGCGCATCGTACGGGCGGCCATCGAGCTCGCCGACGCCGAAGGGCTCCCCGACGTGACCATGCGGGCGATCGCCGACCGGCTCGGCATGGCCACCATGTCCCTCTACCGCCATGTCGGCAGCAAGGACGACCTGATCCTGCTGATGGTCGACGCCGCGATCGAAGACTTCCCGTTGCCCGCCGAGCGGCCGCCCGGCTGGCGGGCCGCGTTCGAGACGACCGCGCGGCTGCAGTGGGCCGCCTACCGGGCGCATCCGTGGATGGCCGGGATCACCTCGCTGTTCCGGCCGCTGCCCTCAGCAGGTCTGATCAAGCACACCGAGTGGGTCATGGCGGCGCTGGCGGGCACCCACCTGGACGCCACGACGAAGATGAACCTGCACATCCTGCTCTACAGCCACGTCCAGGGCATCGGCGCCAACCTCGAGCTGGAGCGCCGGGCACGGGCCGCCACTGGCCTCACCGACGAGGAGTGGCTGAGCGGGCAGGACGACCGGATGCGCGCGATCAGCCAGTCAGGCGGCTACCCCGCCTTCGCCGAGCTCATGGCCGAGCTGGGCGATTTCGACCTCGACCTCGACCGGCTCTTCGAGTTCGGCCTCGGCCGGCTCCTCGACGGCTTCGCCAAGATGATCGGTTAGTCGCTAAGGCGCGGCGGAGGAACGCAGGCGACGGCGCTAGTCGGAGATCTGGATGCGCAAGCGCCGGAAGCCGCGCCCCTTGCTCTCGATCTTGGCCACCTTGATGTGGCCGATCTGCTTGGTCGAGGCCACGTGGGTGCCGCCGTCCGCCTGGGTGTCGAGGCCGACGATGTCGACGATGCGCACGTCCTGGACGGTCTCCGGCACCAGGTTGGTGGCCGTGCGGATGATGTCGGGGATGGCGAACGCCTCCGCGCGGGGCAGCACCTTCACGTCGATGCGCCGGTCGGCGACGATCTCCGCGTTGCAGGCGTCCTCCACGGCCTCCTTGAAGCCCGCAGGCACCTCGGGCAGGTTGAAGTCCATCCGTGCGCTGAGCTCGTCCATGTTGCCGCCGGTGACCAGACAGCCGTAGTCCCTGAACACCACCCCGCACAACACGTGCAGTCCGGAGTGCGTACGCATCAGGGCCGAGCGGCGCGCGTCGGCCACCGCCCCCGTCACCACGGTGCCCACGGGCGGGATCGGATCGCCCTCGGCCGGAATCAGGGAGAGATCATCCCCCTTGCGCACCCCGACGACGCGCGTCTCCACGCCCTGCCAGATCAGCACGCCGTGGTCGGCCGGCTGGCCGCCGCCCCCCGGATAGAACGCCGACTTGCTGAGCACGATCCCCTCGGGGGTCGCGTCCAGCACGACGGCCTCGAAGTCCCGGAGGCTCTGGTCCGCCAGTTCCAGCCGGTGCGTACGTCCGTGGAGGTCGTAGGTCATACGGAAAGCCTAGCCATCACCACGGGCCGTACGGGCCGCTGTTGCCCCGGCCCATGCCCTTGACGGCGGGCTTGACGTCGACGATGTAGACGGTGGCGGCGATGACGGCCAGGATCGAGAACAGCCCGAGGCCGATGCCGATGAACTGGACGGTGCCGACGATCAGGAAGGCATTGAGGTAACTCCAGGCACCCGCGCCGGAGAACAGCGTCGCCAGCGCCGTGATGAGCAGCCAGAGCTCCTTCTTCAGCTTGCCTGCCGAGATGAACGCGTTCTTCGGCACCCGCAGCGCGTGTACCAGTGCATAGACCGACATGCCGAAGATGACGGCGGCGAGCACCAGGAAGAGAAGGTTGAAGACTCCGTTGATCAGATTCATGTTGTTGGCTCCGCCCAACGCCGCGATGAAATCGGCCCCAGCCTAATAGGCGGCCCGGTCAACCGGGCACCCCGAAGCGAAAAGGCCCGCTTCCACTGGGGATGCGGGCCTTGCCGTCATTTCAGGCCTTCGTCGTGCGAGTCGTGCGAGTGGTGCGGGTCGTCGTGCGCGTCTTCTTGGCCGGCTCGGCGACGGGCGGCTGGGCGGCCTCCGACACCTCTTCCAGCTCGAGCGCGGCCTCGCCGGACGCCTTGCTGACGACCTTGCGACCGCGCGTGGCGAAGTCCTCGTAGACCTCGGTGGCCCTGTGGCCCAGCTGGTCGGCGTATTCGCGGGCCTTCTCGGGCAGGTCTCTGGCGAAGCCCTCGGCCTTGTCGGCGTACGCGCGGGTGCGCTCGGGCAGCTCCGAGACCAGGTCATAGCGGCGGGACTGGAGCTTGCGCAGCTGCTCGGGCAGCTCGCGCAGCTTCTCCACGGCGTAGTCGCCGGCGCCGGCGACCGCGTAGAACGGCTTGGACTCGGTGAGCTTCTTGACCTCGGTGGCGAGCGTCATGGGTTAACCTTCCTTGGTTTCCTGGGTGACGTTGCCGTTGCGTGAGGTCGCCGCATAGGGCTCAAGTGCGGCGAGAAACTCCTCGGGCAGCGGCTCATCGTCGTCCGGTCCGGAGTCGTGCCGAGGGTGAGCGTTCTGGGAGGTTTGCTCATCCTCGGCGCGCTTCTCTTTGCGGAACGACTCGTAAATGTCGATCAGCACCTGGCGTTGCCGCTCGGTGAGATTGGTGTCGGCCCTGATGGCAGAGATCACGTCGCTCGGCGGTTCGCGGTCCTCGATGAGGCCCGCCTGCACGTAGAGCGCCTGCGAGGAGATGCGCAGACCCTTGGCGATCTGGTTGAGGATCTCCGCGCTCGGCTTGCGCAGCCCGCGCTCGATCTGGCTGAGGTAGGGATTGGAGACCCCAGCCGCCTCGGCAAGCTGGCGCAGGGAGATCTTCGCCTGCTGCCGCTGCTCGCGGATGTATTCACCGATCGAGCCGACCTTCGGTAGTGCCATGGCTCTAGTCTGCCTCGCGGTGCTTGCAATTGCAAACACAATGGTTAACGGGAGCAAGCAGTCAGAGCTGGATAATCCATAGGAACGGAGCAGCGGTGACCAATATCACAGAGAGCGTGATGTACCCGTAGCGCACCGGCACGGCCAGCTCGGGACCCGGCTTGACCAGGCGATCCACTCGCGCCATGACGTTGTGGGCGTGCAGGCCCAGCATGCCGTGCGGGGTCGGCATGGCCCCGGCCGTGCCGAACCTGAGCAGCGCCGTGGCCAGCCGGCGCGGCGAGCAGTAGCGCCGGGCACGGTCGTCGGCGGCCATCTCGATGAGCAGCTCCACCTGCGCCTGCGCGTCGGCCACGACCTTCGACCAAGGCAGCGCCCTGCGCAGCGCGGCGAACGGCAGCAGCACCAGGTCGTGGCGCTCCCGTACGTGCGCGACCTCGTGTGCCAGCACGGCCGCCAGCTCGTCCTGCGACAGCAGCTTGCGCGCGCCTTCGCTGACCACGACCTGCGAACGCAGCCCCGGCACGCAGTAGGCCGCCGCGCTCGGGTGGTCGAGCACCCGCACCCCCGGCATGGCGGGGTCGTCGTGGGCGATCAACGCGAGCAGCATGCGGTGCCGCCGCCGCGCCCGCAGCGCCTGCACCCCGGCCGTGAGCAGAACGGCGACCAGCACGGCGAGCGCGGTGATGCCCGCGATCATGGCCAGCACGTGCAGCGCGTCCCAGGGAGCGGGCGGCCTCTCGCCGCGCGCGAACGCCATGAGCCCGGGCAGCACGCCCAGGCCATAGGGCTGGACCGCGTACGCCAGCATGGCGCCCGTCGTGGCCAGGCCCCAGGCCACGCCCAGGGACTGCCAGAGAATGATGGCCAGCCGGGGCGCGCGTGAGGTCCACCGGGCCGTCGTGAAACGCCAGGAGCCGACCGCGCACGCCGTGGCGAGCGCTGCCAGCGCCGCTGCCGTGATCACTCTTCCTCCAGCTCCGTGAGGGCTCTGCGCAGGATCTCCGCCTCCGGTCCTGACACGGCCTGGGCGAAGCGGGTGAGGGCGGCCGAGCGGTCGCCCGTCAGGTCCAAGGCTTCCAGCATAAGCTCGGCGATGTATGCGTCACGGCTTTCCGCCGGCTGATATCTCCATGCGCGGCCGTCGCGCGTCCGCTCCAGGAATCCCTTGCGGGTAAGGCGGTCGAGCACGGTCATGACCGTCGTGGGGGCAAGGTCGCGGTCGGCAATGAGCCTGCCGACCTCGCGGGCGGTCAACGCCGTGTGCTCCGCCCAGAGGATGTCCATGATGCTGCGCTCGAGTTCGCCAAGACCCTTCACGCCCTTCAGGGTAGCTCTACAACCTGTCGAGCTGACATCCGGGATGCTGGTGAGATGGATATCACGCTGGTCCAGGGCGACATCACCGAGCAGCGGGTGGACGCCATCGTCAACGCCGCGAACTCCTCGCTCATGGGCGGCGGGGGCGTGGACGGCGCCATCCACCGCCGCGGCGGCCCGGAGATCCTTGAGGAGTGCAGGAAGCTGCGCGCCTCCCACTACGGCAAGGGATTGCCGACGGGGCAGGCCGTGGCGACCACGGCTGGGCGGCTCCCGGCACGGTGGGTGATCCACACGGTCGGGCCTGTCCACGCCAAGTCGGAGGACCGGTCGGAGTTGCTGGCCTCCTGCTACGTCGAGTCGCTGCGCGTGGCCGACGAGCTAGGGGCCAGGTCGGTGGCTTTTCCCGCGATCTCGACCGGCCTCTATGGCTGGCCCATGGATGACGCGGCCCGCATCGCGCTGGACGCGGTGCGGCAGGCGGACACGTCGGTCGAGGATGTCAGGTTCGTGCTGTTCGATCGCTCGGCGTACGACGTGTTCGCCTCGCGGCTCTAGCCGCGAGGGTCGACCGCCGACCAGGGCAGCGTCAGCTCGCCGAGCCGCCACCTGGCCGCACCGCCCAGCGGCGGCCGCGCGGGCACCGGCCAGGAGCCGGCCAGCACCTGCACGGCGGCCAGCCACCGCTGCCGCGCCCCATGCGCGCCATACGGCGCGCTGACGGCCCACGCGCGGTCGAAGTCGCGCAGGAACGTATGGATCCGCTCACCGGGGACGTTCCGGTGAATGAGCGTCTTCGGCAGCCGGTCGGCCAGGTCGGAGGGCCGTTCGAAGGCGTCGAACCGGGCCGAGAACGTGATCGTCTCGGGCCCCCGGGACGACAGTCCCACCCACACCGCCCGCCGCCCGTTCTCCGACGACGTCCCCTCGACCAGCACGCCGTACGGGGCCAGCCGGCCGCGCAGCACGTCCCAGTAGTGCCAGGCCTCCGCCTCGGAGTACTGGCGTAGCACGTTGAACGCCCGGACCAGAACCGGTGGCCGGGACACGGGCAGCTCGAAGCCGCCGAGCCGGAAGCTCAGCCCCTCCCGCTCGTACGGCCTCGCCAGCGCCACCCTGGCCGGGTCGATCTCGATCCCCACCACCTCGACCCCGGGCGAGACCCGGCGCAGCCGGGAGAACAGCTCCAGCGTCGTGGCATGCGAGGCCCCATAGCCCAGGTCCACCACCAGCGGCCGATCGACCGCCCGCAGCCGCCGCCCGTGCACGGCCGCGATCCAGCGATCGCAGCGCCGCAGCCGGTTGTGGGCGGTCGTCCCCCTGGTGACGGCGCCGACGGGCTTGCTCACGTGACGCGGTGCACCCGGTGCTGGGCCGCCTGGGCGCGGGGACGGATGATCAGGCGGTCGATGTTCACGTGGGACGGCCTGGTCACGCACCACGCGATGGCGTCGGCCACGTCGTCCGAGCTCAGCGGGTCCGGCACGCCCTGGTAGACGCGGGCCGCGGCCGCCTCGTCCCCGCGGAACCTGGTGACCGCGAAGCCCTCGCTCTTCACCATGCCCGGCGCGATCTCCACGACCCGCACCGGCTGCCCGACCAGCTCCAGGCGCAGCGTCTCGGTCATCGACGTCTGGGCGTGCTTGGCCGCGCAGTAGCCGCCCCCGCCCTCGTACGACACCAGACCCGCCGTCGAGGTCAGCATCACCAGCACGCCGTCGCCCGACTCGATGAGCTTGGGCACGAAGGCCTGGGCCATGCGCAGCGAGCCGAGCACGTTGACGTCGTACATCTGCTGCCAGTCCTCCAGCCGCCCGCCCGCGACCGGCTCCAGCCCGAGCGCGCCGCCGGCGTTGTTGACCAGCACGTCGCAGCGATCGAGCGAGGCCGCCAGCGCGTCCACCGACTCCTGCGAGGTCACGTCGAGCGTCACCGCCCTGATCAGCGGCTCTTCCCCGGCCAGCTTGTCCAGCCGCTCGCGCCGCCGCGCGCCCGCCACCACCTCATAACCCTCGGCGGCGAGCCGGCGGGCCGTCGCCTCGCCGATTCCGCTGCTCGCCCCGGTCACCACAGCCGTTTTCCGCATGGACCTCATCCTGCCAGTCCCCGCCCGGCTCGCCCTCTCAGCCGGGCGTCTCTCACCTCTCGCCACCCCACTGTGACCGTCTGTCGGGAATGTCGGAAAAATTTCCATGGTTGTAACGCTCTTGGAGGTGGTGTCGAGTGAGGCGACGGGTCAGCCGGGTCGCGACCATCAGCATGCACACATCGCCCCTGGACCAGCCCGGAACGGGCGACGCCGGGGGCATGAACGTGTACATCGTCGAATCCGCCAAGCTGCTGGCGCAGCTGGGCGTGGAAGTGGAGATCTTCACCCGGGCGACCGCGCGCGACTTGCCACCCGTGGCCGAGCTCGCCCCCGGCGTCCTCGTCAGGCACCTGACCGCCGGGCCGTACGAGGAGATGGACCGCGCCGACCTGCCCGGGCAGCTGTGCGCCTTCCTGTCGGAGGTGCTGCGCACCGAGGCCATGTACGACCCCGGCCGCTACGACGTCATCCACTCCCACTACTGGCTGTCCGGCCAGGTCGGCTGGCTGGCCAAGGAACGCTGGGGCGTGCCGCTCGTGCACACCATGCACACCATGGCCAAGGTCAAGAACCTCCTGCTCGCCGCCGACGACAAGCCGGAGCCGCAGGCCCGCGTGGTCGGCGAGGAACAGGTCGTGGAGATCGCCGACCGCCTCGTGGCCAACACCGCCGACGAGGCCCAGGAGCTGATCGACCTATACGGGGCCGCCGAGGATCGCGTCGCCGTCGTCAACCCCGGCGTCAACCTCACCGTCTTCCGCCCTGGCTCGCAGGCCGCCGCCAGGGACCGGCTCGGCCTGCCGCTGGGCGCGCACGTGTTGCTGTTCGTGGGCCGCATCCAGCCGCTCAAGGCCCCCGACGTGCTGCTGCGCGCCGCCTCCAGGATGCTCATCGAGGACCCGTCGCTGCGGGAGCGCCTGGTGATCGCCTGCGTCGGCGGCCCATCGGGCAACGGCCTGGCCCGGCCGTCCATCCTCACCGAGCTGGCCTCCGAGCTGGGCATCTCCGACGTCGTACGCCTCGTGCCCCCGGCCGCCCAGCACGAGCTGGCCGACTGGTACCGGGCGGCCTCCGTCACCGTCGTGCCCTCCTACAGCGAGTCGTTCGGCCTCGTCGCGCTGGAGTCCCAGGCCTGCGGCACACCCGTGGCCGCGGCCGCCGTCGGCGGCCTGCGCACCGCTGTCAGGGACGGCGTCTCCGGCCTGCTCGTGGACGGCCACGACCCCGCCGAATGGGCCCAGGCGCTCCGCAGCTTCGTCACCGCCCCGCACTGGCGCGACCAGCTCTCGCGCGGCGCGCGCACCCACGCCGCCGCCTTCGGCTGGCAGGCCACCGCGTCGCGGCTGGTGGAGGTGTACGCGGGCGCCATCGCGAACCTCCACAAGACGCCTGTGGCCGTCAATCTGTAGCGTGCACTTCTATGCGCGATGTCGTCGAAGCCGCGCTCAAGGCCGCGGACGTCTCCTATGACGAGCCGCGGCCGGGGGCGTTCCTCGTCAAACTCCCGGGCCAGCACAAGCTCGCCACCATGACCTGGCTGATCGTGGGGGAGCGGGTGCTCCACGTGGAGGCGTTCTTCTGCCGGCAGCCCGACGAGAACCACGCCGAGTTCTACCGCTGGCTGCTGGAGAAGAACGGCTCCATGTACGGGGTGCACTTCTCCCTCGACCCCGTCGGTGACGTCTACCTCGTGGGCCGGGTGCCGCTGTCGGCCGTCACCGAGGAGGAGGTGGACCGGCTGCTCGGCTGCGTGCTGACGTACTCCGACGACTGGTTCGACCGGGCGCTGGAGCTGGGTTTCGCCTCCTCGATCAGGCGGGAGTGGGCGTGGCGGGCCAAGCGGGGCGAGTCGCTGGCCAACCTGCAGGCGTTCGCCCGCTTCGCCGACCCCGACCGCTGAGCCGAATCCGTAGGATTGGGCGCATGGCGACTTTGGTGCTGCTACGGCACGGCGAGAGTGACTGGAACGCTAAGGGGCTGTTCACCGGTTGGGTGGACGTGAGCCTCTCGGCCAAGGGCGAGGACGAAGCCCGCCGCGGCGGCAAGCTCCTCCTGGAGGCGGGGCTGCGCCCGGACATCGTCCACACCAGCCTCCTGACCAGGGCGATCCAGACGGCCCAGCTGGCGCAGGCGGAGGCCGACCTGCTCTGGCTGCCGGTCAAGCGCAGCTGGCGGCTCAACGAGCGCCACTACGGTGCGCTGCAGGGCAAGAACAAGGCACAGACCCGCGAGGAGTTCGGGGACGAGCAGTTCATGCTGTGGCGCCGCTCGTATGACGTGCCGCCGCCCCCGATCGCCGACGACGACGAATATTCCCAGGCCGGCGACCCCCGCTACGCCCTCCTGCCGCCGGAGCTCAGGCCGCGGACGGAGTGCCTGAAGGACGTGGTCGACCGCATGTTGCCGTACTGGTACGACGAGATCGTGCCGGACCTGGCGGCCGGGCGGACCGTCCTGGTGGCGGCGCACGGCAACTCGCTGCGTGCCCTGGTCAAGCACCTGGACGACATCAGTGACGAGGACATCGCCGGGCTCAACATCCCGACAGGGATCCCGCTGCTCTACGAGCTGGACGCCGAGTTCCGGCCGCTGCGGCGCGGCGGCGAATACCTGGACCCGGAGGCCGCCAAGGCCGCCATCGAGGCCGTGGCCAACCAGGGCCGTTGACGGTAGTCACGGCTTCGGCGGCGTGCCCGCAGACCTGGCCGCCGCCGAAGCCGTGGCTCAGCCCGCCAGCACCTTCCGCAGCACGTCCGCGCACTCCACCGGCCGCTCCAGGAACCCGCCGTGCTCGCCAGGGAACTCCACGGCCGGCGTGCCGAGCAGCTCGGCCAGCGCGATCGACGTCCGGTACGTGACCAGATGGCCGGACTCCACTCCGATGCCGACCACGACGCGGCCCGGACCTGCCGTCAAGGCGGTCGCGTCCGGCACGTACCGGGTGGTGCCGCGCAGCTCGTGGAGGAAGAAATGGGCGCTGTTGGCCAGGTCCTGCGGCGTCGGCTCCTGCGGGCCGCCGGGCGCGCCCTCTGCCTCCAGGTCGTAGCCCGCAGAGATCATGAACTTGACCCAGGCGGCCCCGACGCCCTCCCGCTGGTAGGTCGCGATGATGTCCTCCACCCCGGCCCGCCGCTCGCCGGCATCCGGCAGCAGCTCCAGGACGGGAGGCTCGTGCGCGATCAGCGTGCGCACCCGCCGCGGATGCCGCTGGACCAGCGCGAGCCCGGTCACCGCGCCGCCGCTGCTGCCGAACACGTCGGCGGTCCCGGCCCCGAGCGCGTCCATGATCGCGGCGACGTCGTCGGCCCGCAGTTCGGGTGTGGAGTCCTGCTCGGGGTCGTCGAGCGTGCTGCCCGAGATGCCCCGCGGGTCGAGGGTGACCACGGTGTGGTCGGCCGCGAGCGCGTCGGCGAACGGTGTGAACGCCGCGGCGTCCATCGGTGATCCGATGACGAAGAGCAGCGGGCCCGTGCCGCGCACCTCGTAGTGGAGATGCGCGCCGGGTACGTCGAGGGTGTGCGTGGTGGCCATGGCCGGTTGTCCTTCCCTTCGGGGTCGTCGAAGGTAGGACTCCCGGCACCGGCCCAAATCGTCGCGACTCGCGAAAATCAGGTCGGCCGGGTGCCGGTCACCAGGTAGACGACGTCCTGCGCGACCCGTACCGCATGGTCGGCGTAGCGCTCGTAATAGCGCCCGATCAGCGTGATGTCGATGGCCGGTTCCACGCCGTGCTGCCAGTCCTTCGCCAGCAGGAGCCGGAACAACTTGCTGTGCAGCCGGTCCATCGCGTCGTCGTCCTGCGGCAGCTCCAGCGCCGACTCGACGTCGCGCGCGGCCACGCAGCTGCCGGCCTTGGTGACGATGTTCTCCGCGATCTGGCCCATCTCCAGGATCGTGGAGCGCATCTCCAGGGGGACCGCCGATTCGGGGTGGCGCAGCCGGGCCACCTTAGCGACGTGCACGGCCAGGTCGCCCATGCGCTCCAGGTCGGTGCCCATGCGCAGCGCGGTGATCATGGTGCGCAGGTCGACCGCGACCGGTTGCTGCCGAGCCATCAGGTCGAAGATCGTCGACTCGATCTCCGCGAACGTCGCGTTCACCTCGTCGTCCCGCGAAATGACGCTCTCGGCGAGCGGCAGGTCGGGGTCGAGGAGCGCCGTGGTGGCGCGGGAGATGGCCGAGCGGACGAGCCTGGTCATCTCGACCAGCTTGTCCGTCAGCCCATCGAGCTCTTCATGATAGACGTCGCGCATGGGGTTCACCGTATGTGTCGCTCGATGAACGAACCTCTACAGGTAAATGAACTTTCCGGGAAAGGGACGTTCATCCCCTGATGAGGGGGTCTGTCCCTGGGGAAAGGCCACCTACCATCGGAGACATGAGTGAGTTGGCCATGAGCTTCGTAGCCCTGGCCGGGTTCGTCGTGGGCGCCCTGGCGGTCCTGTTCTACCGAAACCAGATCGAGGCTCCAAGCCGCACCACCGAAACCGAGAGCGTGGAGACCGGCGCGGCGCTGCCGCAGGGCGTGGCCTCCGTGCTCGCGGTGCTCCCCTCGTCCGCCGTGGTGCTCGACGCGCACGACCGCGTGTTGCGCGCCAGCTCGGCGGCGCGGGCGTTCGGCCTGGTCAAGGGCGATCGGTTGATGGCCGCCGAACTACTCGCGCTGGCCCGCCAGGTACGCCGGGACGGCGAGATCCGCGAGAGTGAGATCGACGTCGCCGGGCACAAATTCGGCCAGGAAACCACCAACTTCGCGGTACGTGTGGCGCCACTCGGCACCTACGGCCAGGTCCTGGTGCTCGCCGAGGACCAGACCGAGCGGCGCCGGGTCGAGGCGGTGCGCCGCGACTTCGTCGCCAACGTCAGCCACGAGCTCAAGACCCCGGTCGGTGCGCTGAGCCTGCTGGCCGAGACCATCCAGGACGCCGCCGACGACCCCGAGGCGGTCACCCGCTTCGCCGGGCGCATGCAGCACGAGGCGGCCCGGCTCAACTACCTCGTCCAGGATCTGATCACGCTCAGCAGGATCCAGGGGGCCGAGCCCATCCCCACCCCCGGTCAGGTCTTGATCGACGAGGCCGTTCACGACGCCATCGACCACTGCAACACCAAAGCGGTCGCCAAGGACATCACGCTCGTCTCCGGCGGCACCGAGGGACTGCGCATCTGGGGCGACGACGAGCTTCTCGTCACCGCGCTGCGCAACCTCATCGACAACGCCGTCGCCTACAGCCCCGAGCACACGAGGGTCGTGGTCAGCGTCCGGCCGGCGAACGACTCCGTGGAGATCAGCGTCAGCGATCAGGGCATCGGCATCCCCGAGGAGGCGCTGGAACGCATCTTCGAGCGCTTCTTCCGCGTCGACGCGGCCAGATCCCGGGCCACCGGCGGCACGGGGCTCGGTCTCGCTATCGTCAAGCACGTCGCCGCGGCGCATGCCGGCGAGGTGTCCGTATGGAGCAAGGAAGGGTCCGGCTCCACCTTCACGCTCCGCCTGCCTGCCTTCGGCGGCACGGCGGTGGCCGTACCACCCTCGATTCCCCTGGAGACTGCTAAATGACTCGAGTACTGGTCGTCGAAGATGAGGAATCCTTCTCCGACGCCCTGTCCTACATGCTGCGCAAGGAGGGCTTCGAGGTATCGGTCGCGGCGACCGGGCCCGAGGCGCTCGACACGTTCGACCGCAACGGCGCGGATCTGGTGCTGCTCGACCTGATGCTGCCGGGTTTGCCCGGCACGGAGGTGTGCCGTTCCCTCCGGCAGCGCTCCAAGGTGCCGGTCATCATGCTGACGGCCAAGGACAGCGAGATCGACAAGGTCGTGGGTCTCGAGCTGGGCGCCGACGACTACGTCACCAAGCCGTTCTCCTCGCGCGAGCTGGTCGCCCGCATCCGCGCGGTGCTCCGCCGCCAGGGCGACATGCCAGAGGAACTGGAGACGGCGGTGCTGGCCGTCGGCCCCGTCCGCATGGACGTCGACCGGCACGTCGTGGCCGTGCGCGGGGAGCAGGTGCAGCTGCCGCTGAAGGAGTTCGAGCTGCTGGAGGTCCTGCTGCGCAACGCCGGACGGGTGCTCACCCGCGGCCAGCTCATCGACCGCGTCTGGGGCGCCGACTATGTGGGCGACACCAAGACGCTGGACGTTCACGTCAAGCGGCTGCGCGCCAAGATCGAGTCCGACCCGTCCAACCCGCGTTGCATCCTGACCGTGCGCGGCCTGGGCTACAAGTTCGACGCGATCGAGGAATGATCAAACCTTTGTTCCGGTACGCGTTTGCCGTACCGGAACAAAGGTTTTGTCATGTTTAGTGAGATTCTTCGGCGTGCGCTGACGGCGTCGGGCTGGGCGTGGGGGCCGGGGTCGCGCCCGGGGCCGGGGGGTAGGCCGCGAATTCGCGGCTACGCGTGACCACAGGGACGTTCATGGACACCGTGCCGGCGTTGGCGAACTGGAGGTCCAGCTTGATGCTCTCGCCGCCCCTGAGGCTCCTGGGGATCGCTTCGAGCATGAGCTGCGGGCTCGGCTTGCCGGTGTTGACGAGCTGGTTGCTCGGCAGCTGGATCGGGGCCGTGACCTTCACCGTGCCCAGGCTCCCCGCGGAGACGGTCTGCAGGGTGTCGGGGGTGCCGGCCGTGTTGAGGATGTTGAGGTAGATCGGGGCGGAGCCGCGCCAGGGAAGCTGGGCGCCCGCGTCCGGGCCGAGGATGAACGCCTGCGGGATCTGAATGCCGCGAGTGCCGTAAGCGCCCTTCTCGATCAAGGCCTGGGCCTCGTTGGGGGCGTAGGGCACGTTGGTGGTGGCGTTGAATCCGGCCCCGCAGCCGGCGAGCACGGGGGCTGCCAAGAACGCGGCGGCTACGGCAATCCAGCGACGGCTGGTCACGGGCGGGTTCTCCTTGGTCTTGCGCGTGCGTGTAGGGCAGCGCCCACCATATCCGCCCGAATCCATGGTCATATCCACGCCCCCGCAGGTCATTCGCTATGTCCGGAATGGAGATTCATAGTCTTGACCGTTTGTCAAGCCCTAATATGCGGCCTTGACCTGCAGTTATGAGGATTTCACTGTTCCGGGAGCCTGTGGATGCGTGGTACTCTGGAGTACAGCGGAAGGGGTACTTGTCACATGACTTTCCAGGTCGGCGACACTGTCGTCTACCCCCACCATGGGGCTGCTCGGATCGAAGCAATCACGAAGCGATCCATCAAGGGTGAGGAAAAGACCTACTTGGTGCTCAAGGTCGACAAGGGCGACCTTACCGTCCAGGTGCCAGCTGAAAACGCAGAACTCGTCGGTGTGCGCGATGTTGTCGGCCAGGAAGGCCTTGAGCGGGTTTTCGACGTCCTCAGGATGCCGCACACGGAAGAGCCGACCAACTGGTCTCGTCGTTATAAGGCCAATCTGGAGAAGCTCGCGTCGGGTGATGTGAACAAGGTCGCCGAGGTGGTTCGGGACCTGTGGCGGAGGGATCGCGAGCGCGGTCTTTCCGCGGGCGAGAAGCGTATGCTCGCCAAGGCGCGGCAGATCCTGGTCAGTGAGCTTGCCCTGGCCGAGAAGACCAATGAGGACAAGGCTGAGGCCCTGCTTGACGAGGTTCTCAACTCCTGAGCGCGAAACTTCCACGGGTGGGCGTCGGAGTCGACGTCCACCCGTTCAGTTCAGGCGCTTCGGAGCGAGAGCTCAACCTCGCCGGCCTGCATTGGCCCGGTGAGACCGGGCTGGCCGGCCATTCAGACGGCGACGCCGCCGCGCACGCCGCGTGCGATGCGCTGCTGTCCGCTGCCGGGCTGGGCGATCTAGGCCTGCTGTTCGGCACCGCCGACCCGCGCTGGGCCGGCGCCTCGGGCGCTGCGTTGCTCGAGGAGACCGCCCGCCACGTACGCGCAGCGGGCTACGAGATCGGAAACGTGGCCATCCAAGTGATCGGCAACCGGCCCAAGCTGGCGCCGCGCCGTGCGGAGGCCGAGAAGGCGCTCAGCGCCGCCGTGGGGGCGCCTGTGAGCGTCTCCGCCACCACGACCGACGGGCTCGGGCTGACCGGGCGTGGAGAGGGCATCGCGGCCATCGCGACCGCGTTGGTGGTCAACCTTTCCGCCTAGCGGGGCGTCTTCCTGGTGGGATACGTGAGGGTGTCCTGGCGGGTCGTCACCTAGCCCGCCTCATGCGAAGGCGGCGGTTCGTCACTGGCGCGGTACGGACCGCCGCCTTCCCCTTTGGGTTGTTTGTCCTGTTGGGCGGGTAGGTCTCCCCACGACATGTGAACGTCTTCGGGGGGAGCAACACATGATCGGCGCGATTGTTTCCGCACTGGTCATCGGCGCCATCGTCGGTGCGCTTGCCCGGCTGATAGTGCCCGGCAAGCAAGGCATGTCGATCGGCCTGACTCTGATCGTCGGCATCGTGGCCGCGCTGATCGGCACGCTGATAGCGCACGCGTTCGGCTTGGCCGATACGCGCGGGATCGACTGGATCGAGCACATACTCCAGCTCGCGCTGGCGGTCGTCGGTGTGCTCCTCGTGACCAGAATGGGCATGGGGCGCACCGGACGAACCCGTGGAACACCCACCTAACCTGCTCGTACGCAAAGGCGGCGCATAATCGCCGTAGATCGGGTAGCGCATCCCCGTGAGAGTGAACCGCTCACTCTCACGGGGAGGTTTCATGTCATGACAATCCAGTCCATCCTTGGCGCCATTGTGATTGGCGCCGTGATTGGCGCAATCGGTCGCCTGCTGCTTCCCGGCAGGCAGGCCATCGGGTGGATCCTCACCATCGTCGTCGGCATCGTGGCCGCCCTCGTGGGCACGCTGCTCGCACAGGTGCTGGGCGTGCAGACGACGCCGGGCATCGACTGGATCGAACTGGTGATGCAGGTGGTACTGGCGGTGGTCGGCGTCGGCCTGGTCGCCGGGCTCCGACGGGGGACCAGCGCCTAGGCGAGATACATCGGCCCGCCCTGAAGATGTGCTTCCGGGCGGGCCTTCTCCGTCAGTCCTCTGGCGGGCGCGGACTGCTGCGTAGCCGGCCTGAAGGGGCCGGGGTGTCGTCGTGGATCACCGGATGCGGCGCGGTGTCCTCTAACTCGTCCTCGCGCCGCTCGCCGGCGTCGGTTTCGTCGACCGCCTGCTGATCGTCGACCTGATCGTCGACCTGATCCGCCGTCTGGAGCTCGCGGACCGGGCTCGCGGTCTGGAGCTCGTCGGATTCGGCGAGTTCCGGGCCGTGCCCCGGGTCGGGAACCTCCCCGTCCTCAAAGACCAGGTGCGGCTGCGTGTCGGCATCCCTGTCGTCCGGGCGCGGGTGGACGAGGACATCGGCCGGCTTGACGCGGTCACCCCAGCGGACCGGGCGGGTCTCGGGTTCTGGGGCGGGCTCCTCGTCGCCGTCCTGGACGGGCTCGGCGGTCGCCCAGGACGGCTCCTGGTCCTGGACGGGCTCGTGAGCCGGCTCGCGGGCCTGCTTCTGAGCGGGCTCAGGGGCTGGCTCCTGGGCGGGCTCCTGGGCGGGCTCCTGGGCGGGCTCAGTGGGCTCGTGGACCTGCTCCCGGGCGGGCTCAGGGACCGGCTCGGGGACCTGCTCCTGGGCGGGCCATTCGGTCACCTGCGCCGAGACCGGCGGCCGCGCCTCAGCCGAGACCGCCGTGCGTTCCTGGGCGGGCGTCGGCGGGGTCTCCGGGGCTGCGGTGGGGCCGACGAGCGGCGTGCGCTCCGTCACGGGCGCGGGGGCCTCGGTGACCAGCGGGGGCGGCGTCTCGGCCGGTCGGCCGCGGTGGAAGGGCACGATGTCCGGTTGCCCCGTGCCGTCGTCCTCCTCGTCCTCTCCAACGCCCCGATGCGCCTGCACGTGCTTGATCATCAACAGCCACAACCACAGGGCGATGGCCAGCATGACCCAGGGCGCCAGGGCCACGCCCACGGCCGCCTGCCGCACGTCGAAAACGAACCTCACCGCCGTGGCGACATCCGCCGCCGCCGCGGCCACGATGAGCAGGACCAGCACGATCGCCGCCTGCACCCGTACCAGCAGCCGGGCCGAGCGCAGCAGCAACACGCCGATCAGCGCGACCACGAGGAGCGCGTTGAACGCCGCCGGATAGAGGAAGGCGAGATCCTGCGTCGCCTCGCCGGTGACGGCGAGTGTGCGCAGGTCGTCGAAGGAGAGCGCGCAAGCGGCCCCGGTCAGGGCGGCGACTGCGAGCCCCGCCAGGGCGATGCCCAGGCGACGGAGCGTAGAGGGGGGAGTCACGTCCATGGCGCCTTCGAGCCTACAGAAGAATGGGCTCAAGACCGATCAAGGGAGAGACATGGCCCCGCTGCCCGAAGAAGCACGCAAACTCCTGGACGCGCCGAACTACGCGACCGTGACGAGCATCAACCCCGACGGCGGGCCGCAGTCGACGGTCGTGTGGGTGCGGACGGACGGGGACGACGTGATCTTCTCGACCGTCAAGGGGCGCAGGAAGCCGCGTAACTTCGAGCGCGATCCGCGGGCGAGCCTGCTGGTCATCGACCCGGACGACCCGTACAGGTATGTGGAGGTGCGCGGGCCGGTGGCCATGACTCCTGACCCCGAGGGTGCCCTCATCGAGGAGCTCTCGCAGAAGTACCGGGGGTTGTCATGGGAGGACAAGCCGGGCACGGAGCGGTTGATTGTCCGGATCCGGCCGGACAGGGTCACGGTGCGGGGCTGATTTATCGACGTGATAACGCCGAGGAGGCGTTAGCCTTTCCTTCGTGAGCCTGCACATCTACGACACCAGCACGCGCGCCATCCGTGAATTCGTTCCGGTCGAAGCCGGCCGGGCGTCGATTTACCTGTGTGGTGCGACCGTGCAGGCTCCTCCGCACATCGGGCACATCCGCTCAGGTGTGAATTTCGACGTGCTCCGGCGCTGGATGACGCGTTCCGGCTATGACGTGACGTTCTGCCGGAACGTCACGGACATCGACGACAAGATCATCAGAGTTGCGGCCCAGGAGAGCGTGCCCTGGTTCGTGGTGGCCGAGCGCAACCAGCGGGCCTTCACGTGGGCGTACGACACGCTGGGCTGCCTGCCGCCGACCGTCGAGCCGCGCGCCACGGGACACGTGCCCGAGATGATCACGTTGATGCAGCGGCTCATCGACCGCGGCCACGCCTACGCCTCAGGCGGTGACGTCTACTTCGGCGTGCAGTCCTACGCCGACCGCTACGGCTCGCTCTCCAACCAGAAACTGGACAACATGCGGGCCGCGGCCGACACCGACGACGAGTCGTGCAAGCGCGACCCGCGCGACTTCGCCCTGTGGAAGGGCGAGAAGCCGGGCGAGCCGACCTGGCCGACCCCCTGGGGTCCCGGGCGCCCTGGCTGGCACCTGGAGTGCTCGGCCATGGCGACGAAATACCTCGGGCCGACGTTCGACATCCACGGGGGCGGGATCGACCTGATCTTCCCGCACCACGAAAACGAGATCGCCCAGTCCCAAGCGGCCGGCGACGGGTTCGCGCGCTACTGGATGCACAACGGCATGCTCAAGATCGGCGCCGAGAAGATGAGCAAGTCGCTCGGCAATTCGCTGCTGATTCCCGAGATGGTGCAGAAAGTGCGCCCCGTGGAGCTTCGCTACTACCTGGCGGCGCCGCATTACCGCTCCTCGATCGACTACTCGGAGGAGGCGCTGCTGGAGGCGGCGGCCGCATACCAGCGCATCGAGGGTTTCGTGACCAGGGCCGCCGAGGTGATCCACGACGTGGACGCGCACGCGCCGCTGCCGCAGGCGTTCGCGGACGCGCTCAACGACGACCTGGGCACGCCCCAGGCGCTCGCGGTCGTGCACGAGGTGGTGCGCGAGGGCAACGTGGCGCTGTCGCGGGGCGACAAGGAGGCCGTGGCCCGGCTGCTGGCCGAGACACAGAACATGCTGGACGTCCTCGGCCTCGACCCACGCTCGCCGCAGTGGCGTGGAGCCGGGTCGGACCTGGCGCCGGTGGTGGACGCGCTGGTGGCGGTGGCGCTGGAGCAGCGTAAGGCGGCCCGCGCGCGCAAGGACTACGAGGCGGCGGACGCGATCAGGGACCAGTTGGCGGCGGCGGGCATCACGGTGGAGGACACACCGCACGGGGCCCGCTGGGAGCTGTCCCGCTAGCCTGCGCTCTCGCCGCCCTGCGCTGCCAGGGCTCTGGCCTCGGCGAGCAGTTCGGCCTGCCGGGGCCAATCGCCACCGTCGAGGCCGAGCCCGACCGCGTCGGCTCCAGCGTCGGCGTACGCGGCCAGGCGCTCGGCCACCTGCGCGGGAGCGCCGGTCACCGGGACGTTCGCCGCCTCATCGGGCGACATCCGGTGCACGTCGACCAGGGAGCGGACGAAGGACTCCACGGCAGCCGCGGAGTCGTTCGCGAGGAAGGCGTGACCGCCCACGGAGATCGAGGGGACCGGCCGCTCGAGCTCCTCGGCGATTTCCCGCAACCGCGCCGCCTTCCCCGCCAGATTCTGCGGGCTGATGAGTGAGGGCGCCCAGCCGTCCCCGTACAGCACGGCGCGGCGCATCGCGGCCTCGGAGTTCCCGCCGACCAGGATGGGTGGGACGGGGGCGGCAGGTGCCAGGACGACCTTCTCGCCTGCCAGCACCTCGGCCGGTTCGCCCCGAATGAGGCGCGGCAGGAGCTCCAGCGCGGCATCGGTACGGCGGCCCCGTTCTCCTCGCGGTGCTCCGCCGGCCGCGTGCCAGAACGGCGAGCCGGGGAAGCCGCCGATGCCGACGCCGAGCACGACACGGCCACCGGACAGATGCTGGAGTGTCTGGATCTGCGCCGCGACCCAGGCCGTGGGGCGGAGCGGCAGGGTGAGCACCCCGAATTCCAGCTTGATCCGGCTGGTCGCGGCCGCGACGGCAGCCAGGACGAGGGCGGGGTCGAATCCTGGCGTGCCGTCGCCGATGAGCAGATCCGGCATCCCGACGGCGTCGTACCCGAGGGTTTCCAGGTGGCGAGCCATCGCGATGGCGGGGAGGCCGGAATCGGTCTCAGGCAGGCTGGTGGTGATCCGCATCGTCATCCCTTCCGATGGTGGGCGGGATCGGGATGACACCACGCTAGAACCCCAAGCAGACTTGAGGTCAATTCGTCCCCACCGGTGCCGCGTGCCGCGTGCCAGGGGTGCTCGGCCGACGTGCCAGATGACCTTCAGGCCCTCCGCCAGCGACGTTCGGCCACTTTCACCTCGCATCCGCCATCCGAGCACGACCGTTGTATTCGCCCCCGTGAGATCGTCTGCGCCAGCCCGATCGCCCAGCAGGTCGGGCACCCACGAAAGGCGAGCACCCCCAAGGGGGCGAGCAGCAAGCCGAGCGGCCCGACCACCGGGATGAGCGCCACCGAGCCGATCAACGCCCCGAAGCCGATCGCGCCGCGCACCAGATGCCGGGGCAGCGACGAACTCGCGAAGCTCCGGCTGTCAGTCATCGAGACCTCCAGGAGCCGGACCCGACGACAGCGAGATCAGAAGGCGGCATCGAGATCCCCCAGAGCCGGATCCGACAACGTGCGCTGCACTGCCGCACGGGCACGATGCAGCCGCGACTTCATCGCCGCGATGCTGAGCCCCAGCCGCTCGGCGACCATCCGCCCGCTGAGCCCTTGCACATCCCGCATGATCAGTACCTGCCGCTGGTCGGCGGGCAGCGCAGCGATCGCCGCCGCCACCCGCGCGGCCTCCAGCCGCTCGAACACCTCGTCCTCAGCCGACGGCACTGCGGTGGCTTCGGTGAACGGCGGCTTAGGGGGGCGCATCATGAGCCGAGCCCGCCGAATGCATTCATTGCGAATGATCCTGAACATCCACGAAACAAGCGCTCCGGAAGCCCGCAAGGTTCCGATCTTGCGATACAGGACGATCAGCGCCTCCTGCGCGGCGTCCTCGGCGTCCTCGGGCGTGGCGCACAACGATCGCGCGAACCGCTGCACGTGCGGGTGCGCGCCCGCCACCAGCGCCGCGATCGACTCGACGTCTCCTCTGCGCGCGGCGGCGACCAGCCGCTCGTCCGACCACGTCGTCTCAGCCACGTTCACGCCTCCTCCGACGGAGCACGACGACACTACACGTGCAGATGAGCACGGCAGCGACGGCGACGGCGATACCTACGACCACGACAACCAACCTCCATGTCCGTTGTCGCCGGCGGGATTGCCGGGACGAGTATGAGAGGGACTCGAGCCCTGGAAGGATTCACCTCGCCGCGGCCGATTTGCCGGATGGCCGAGTTCCTGGGTGGGGGAGTCCTGGGTGATCGGAACGGGTGCATGGACCGGCTGGCGTGGGAGACGGACCGGCTCGCGTGGGATGAGGTGCCCGGTGGCCCGAGTACCCTTGATTGCATGGCAGCAGGGGGTAGGGCTTCGGGCAGGCCCGCGAAGAAAAAGGGCCCGTCCAAAGGCACCGGAGGGCAGGGGCGCCGTGGGCTCCAAGGCAAGGGTGCGACCCCGCCTGCCGAAATGCGCCATTGGTACAAGGACAAGGCACGCGCCGAGCGCATCGCCCGCGAGGAGCAGGGCGGCGCACGCCGCGCGGCCCCGACGAGGCAGCGCCGCTCGGAAGACGCTCCTGAATACATCGGCGGTCGCAATCCCGTGCTGGAGGCCCTGCAGGCGGGAGTGCCCTCCAACGCCCTCTACGTCGCCCAGCGCATCGAGGGCGACGACCGCGTACGCGACTCCATCAAGATCGCGACAGAGCGCGGCATCGCCCTGCTCGAGACCACCCGCGAAAAGCTCGACCGCCTGACGGAGGGCGGCGTACACCAGGGAATCGCCCTCCAAATCCCGGCCTACGACTACGCGCACCCGTCGGAGTTGGTGGAGCTCGCGCAAGACGCAGCCGAGACCCCTCTGATCGTCGCCCTGGACTCCGTCACCGACCCCCGCAACCTGGGCGCGATCGCTCGCTCCGCCACCGCCTTCGGCGCCCAC
This sequence comes from Nonomuraea sp. 10N515B, assembly GCF_052245915.1. Classification (NCBI taxonomy): domain Bacteria; kingdom Bacillati; phylum Actinomycetota; class Actinomycetes; order Streptosporangiales; family Streptosporangiaceae; genus Nonomuraea; species Nonomuraea sp. 10N515B. The sequence goes on along the minus strand of NZ_JBQQBQ010000013.1, from coordinate 174,206 downwards.
GGCCTCCTCATCCCGTCGCGCCGCTCAGCCGGCGTAACGGGAGGCGCATGGAAGACCTCCGCCGGCACCCTGGCCAACCTCCGCGTCGCCCGCGCCGCCAACCTGACGGCGGCCCTGCGGGAATACCGCGACGCGGGCCTGTTCGTCATCGGCCTCGACGGCGCCGGCGAAACCGACATCGGCGACGTCCAGCTACTGACCGAGCCGGCGGTGATCATCGTAGGCTCGGAGGGCAAGGGCCTGTCCCGGCTGGTCCGCGAGCAGTGCGACGTCCTGGCCCGCATCCCGATGCGCGCAGCGGCGGAGTCCCTCAACGCGGGTGTCGCGGCGGGCGTGGCACTGTACGAAGTCGCTCGTCACAGGCGTCTCTAGCGTCTACACTGATAGGCCGCGCCGACGTAGCTCAATCGGCAGAGCATCTGTCTTGTAAACAGAAGGTCAGGGGTTCGATTCCCCTCGTCGGCTCCGGGTCAGAGGCCCTTTTCGGAGATCATCCGGAGAGGGCTTTTGATCATCTGGGATACAGATGGGATATGGACCTTTTTGGTCCCATCCCGGTACGGCTTTAGGAGACGCTCTAAAGCAGGCACCGGAGAGTGGAGCGAGATCGCCGCCCGCTCGGCCAGCGACCGCTCCCAGCGCGCCTGGAGCGCGTCTTTCAACTGCTGTCGCATCCCCTCGGAGATGTGCGTGTAGTGGGCGCGCATCCCCTCCGAAGCGTGCCCCATCCGCTCGTCGCGCAACTTCTCGTCGATCCGGTCCTCAGCCATCCATGTTTGGTGACTGTGCCGCAGCCCGTGAGGAGTCAGCCCCGGCAGGAGCGGCAGCCATGAATAGACGTGCTGCCTCTGGATGTCGTACCCCCAGAAGCCCCGGCCCCTCGGAGGGACGAACGTCTTGCCGCGTTCGGCCGCTGGCCACGGTGGCAGCACCCGGCCCGGCCACGGCGTCTCACGCACGTCCACCAGCACGCGCCTGCCCGGCCGGCCTCGGGACCCGGCGTAGCGGCCATCCACCGCAGGAGACCACAAGCGACGGTCGTGGTTGCTGGCGCGGATGTGCCCCCGCTCTATGGCGATCTTTCCGTCTTCCCCCCTACGTGGCGCACCCTGGCCGAGCCACATGTACGGCATGCCGCCTTGGCACGGCTTCTCACCGCCATCTGCCGGAGGGCCGCCGGCGCATTCGCACTTTTGGTCAGGGTGGAGCTGAACCCATTCCGAGATCAGGGCTGCCAGGAACGGAGGAACATCGAGGGTGCGGTGAGAGGCGTCCTTTGGCGGCAGCCGGTAGAACCTACCCCGATCTTCTACGAGCTGCCAGTCCACCCGGATCGAGCCGAGCCGTACGTGGTCCCGGTCGAGGCCGGTCAACTCCCCCCACCTCATGGCCGTGTAGGCGAGCGTGACGACGGCGTAAAACTCATCGTCACGGTCCGACAAGACCGCTTCCCGCTCCGCCAGGAGTAGTACTTGCCGCGGCGTAGCCCACACCTTCTCCCGACTGCGACCGGCCACCTTCGTCTTGCGGCCACGCTTGCGAGGGCGGAGAGCAGGGTTCGACGCGATGAGTCCCTCCGCGACCGCGTCACCGAGAATCGAGATCAGCCGGGCGCGGGCCCCGTTGGCAACGTTTACAGCGTAGCCAGCAGCCACGATAGAGCGTTCCCACTGGGCGATCTCGATGGGGGTGAGCGAGGACAGCGTCCGGCCGCCGAAGAACGGCAGGATGTGCTTCTTGATCGAGTAGGCGTAGTTCCGGCGCGTCTTCAACGCCAGGTCCTGAGCGGGCCACCACTGGTCAACCCAGTCCTGCAACGTCAGCTTCCCGAGCTCGGGGTCTCGCCAGACGCCGCGCTTGATGTCGACTTCCTGGGCGATGCCCCAGTCCTTGGCGGCCTGCTCGCTCGCAAAGGGGCGGTCGTATTCGTCCTTGCTGGTCTTGTCCCACGTCCCATCGGGACGCTTGTAGTGGACACGCCAACTGTTCTTGCCTCGTCGCTCTGTGAATGCCATGGCGGCTCCCAGTTGGTTAGGCGTTGATGCGGGCGCGAAGTTCTGCCTTCGCTTCGGCAATTTGCTGCTGGAGAACCTTTGAGCGGTGGCGGAGATATGCCGAGTAGAGCTCATATTCGAGGGACGTGGGTCCAAGGATGACCCTGATGACTTTTGCTCGTAACGCGTCGATCGCGTCGTCGGCATCGATTTCGGGCATGGGTCTCCCTGGGTGTTACTGGAGTGTCACCGGTTACCCGACGTGACTTGGGACACTCAGCAGACTCCTGTGAATGCGGGGAGGTCTACATTCGGGGTCAAAAGAGACTATTCCGTTACATATCCCGTAATTCGGAATCCAAAATTCGGGATCTCTGGAGATCTCAGGGACCTGCGAGCGATCTAGCGCGATGTGCGCTTGTCCAACTCGGCGAGCTTCTGGCGTAGCTCCGCTAGTTCTCGTTCCTGTGCCGCGACGCGCATCTCCAGGAGTCGTAGCGACTGCCGTTCGCGGTCGGTCATCTCGTCATTGACTTGTCGGCCGCCGTGGTGTTCGGCGTCGGGCGCCTGAAGGATCTCGCGTAGTTCGTCCGCGGCATCGGACCGGTTGGCCTCAACAAGCTGGGTGGGGGAGAGGCCGGCAATGTGGGCCATGCGCGCGACTGTCTCGGCTGGCCCGCGCACGGATACGTGTACGCCGCTGACGGTCTGATAGCCGCTGACGATCTGGCGCCAACGGCCCTCGCTGATGCCTGTGCGCCTGGCGGCCTCGCGTGCTGACAGGCGCTTTCTCTTCAGGGCGGCTGCAATCAGTTGCCCCTCGGGGGGTGCTTCTGGTCGCTCGCTCATGCGTATACCTTCGCACACCTTCGCACTATTAGCGCAACCGTCCAGCAAGCCCAGTTACAGGACCGTGCCTTTCAGTAACTTTCGTGGCCGCATGACTGCGTAGTAGTGCGAAGTGCTTGTACTACGCACAACTACGCACTACGGTGAAGCCATGGCAAGCCCTCACCGAAAGCGTCCGAAGGACCCCCTTGACCACGAGCCGGAAGCCGTCACGTACGTCCGCGAGAAGGCGGGACTGACCAAGACCGCTCTGGCTCAGATGTGCGGCGTCACCGTCAGCTTGATCAGCGAGATCGAGCGCGGCACGCGCAACGCAACCCCCGAGATGATCGCGAAGATCGCACGGGCCACGAACTGCCCCGTCGTGATCATTGAGCGCAAGCGCGTGGTGGCCTTGTGAACCCGCAGCAATGGCAGCCGCGGCCGCGGCGCGAACCTATGTGGACCTGCCCCAACCCGAACTGCGGCAAGCAGAACGACCCCATCCGCACGTCGTGCATTTCTTGCAGGACCCCGAGGCCGAATTGATTGCCCCCACGCTTTACACCACCGAGGAGGCCGCTGCCCGTCTGGGGCCGCAGTTCAAGCCCTCCACGCTCCGCCGCCTCGCCGCCGCCCGCAAGGTCGACGTGGCGCTCATCGGCCGCAAGTACTGGTGGACCGACGACCAGCTCGCCCAGGTCGTAGAGGTCTCCACCCGCCCCGCTGCCAAGAAGACGGGATCGCGGCCGTCCCGTAGCCACAGCACCTCGACATCGGTGTCAGACCACCGCACGAGCGTCGAGCTGCTGCGCCCCGACCCCGGAGGCCGGTACGGCAAGAGGGCCTCATGAACGAGGAGATCCACATGCTCACCTACGAGCAGCGCGTGACGCGCTACCTCGCCCAGACCGGCCGCATCTGGAACGGCGCCGGCCGCCCCCCGCTCACCCCGCGTCAGCGCCGCCGCGCCATGCACAAGCTCGCGCACCAGTGGGAGGTGCCTGCCCAGCGGCGCGCCGAGCGGTCGGCCGCCCGGGCGAAGGTTCGCGCAGCCCGCCAGCACCGCCGTGCCGAGATCCCGGTTACTCGCTGACAAACGACGAGGCCCAGCCATGCCGGGCCGGACCTCGCCTGACCCGCAAATCCCTACGCAGATCAAGCAGACAGAGAAGGGACCGCAAGTCGATGACCATCATCGCAGACCAGCCCAACACCGAGCAGAACCAGCGCCGCGCTGAACGGGCAATCGCCGACATCCAGGCCCGCGCCGAAGGGCTCAGCGACATCGCCCACTTCCTCCGGAGCAACCCCGACCTGCCCGGCTACGCCACCGTGAACATATTTGGTGTTCTCGTTCCCCTATCCACCCACCCCGACCCCCGGGCGGCCGTCTCAGCGTGGATGCTGAGGGCGATCGACGCCGGCGCGCTGGCGGAGGCGTTCTCGGACGGGAGCAGCGCGGGCGTTCGCCTCTACTTCGGGCCCATGTACCTGCAGGCGTACGCGAACGCCAAGCAGATGATCGAGCTCGAGCGGATCGAGGTCGTCACGGAGCAGTGGCGGCTGGGCATCGAGATCCCGGAGCACGGCCGCCGGAACGCCGACCAGTCTTCGGGCGGTGCGTGATGACGAACCTCCGCCACCTCCCCACCCCGGCCCCCGCGTTCGAGCGCGGCGACCTGGTCACCCACAACGTCATGGGCATGCCGTTCGTCATCGTCGCCGTCAAGGCAGGCTACGCCGACCTATTCCCCGGCGACGACCTGACGGCCGTGTCCGCCGTGGGCCGCGTGCTGGCCTCCGTCCGGCTGCTGACCCGGCGCGAGCAGCACTACGTGACCATCGAGCCCATCTCCGCGGGCGACGACCTGACCGCGCCGCCGCGCCTGTGCATCGCTGAGCACCGCACCGGCCAGCCCACGTACCTCCATGGCACCGAGGGATTCGTGCCGCTGCCCGAGATGCGTAAGCGGGCCCGCACGGTGGCCGCCCAGGTCGGCGCGGAGTACCGGGAGCCCGCCGCCGCGCTCGCGATCGAACTGCTGCGCGGGGTGAGAGCCTGATGGCCACCATCCGCGAAACCCGCATCGCCCAGGAGACGGTCTCCTCCATCGACTACATGTCCCGCCTGCTCGGCGCGATCGAGGGTGGCAACTGGGTCTACGCCGCCGACAAGCTCCGCCAGCTCCGCGGCTCGCTGGACAACCTCGACAAGGAGTTGCGCTGCAAGGGGCTCGCACACGGGGCCGCCGTGGAGGCGTACGTGGTCGAGCACGCCCAGGACTACCGGATCGGCCGCGCCCTGTACGGCGAGGCCGCCCGGCCGACCTCTCCCAAGGAGGAGGTCGAGATCCCGCTGGAGGTCGCCGCGCACGTCCTGTTTCACTTCGGCCGGGGCGGCTGGCCGCCGTCGGGGTTCAAGGCCACGCTCATGCTGGCCATCGCGCAGGCCGATGTCGTCGGCCGCGGCCGGCTAGCACTCGGCTTCCCGGAGTACGTGGCCGCGTTCAATATGGCGCAGCTCACGGACGACGGCACGGCCAAGCTTCAGGCGATCGTGGGCGGTGAGTGATGGCCACGACGATCACCAGCGCCACCACCGCGCCCGTCCTCCGCGAGGCCGCCGACCGGGTGGCCGGGTTGCCGTACGCGCGGGTCGTCCGCACGGACGTGCACCGCGCCCTGTGGCAGTCAGCCTCGCAGTACGACATCGCGCAGGCGGCTCTGGAGATGCTGGCCAGCCACCTGCAGGCCACCGGCGGTGCCGAGTGGCTGAACCTCTGGGCGTCCCCCCGGAACCGGGACGAGGTGGCAGCCGAGATGCGCGCGGCGGCCGACATGGCGGAGCAGGCGGAGGCCGGCGACCGGCTGGCGACGGCGGATCAGTCCTTCGACTGGACGCGGAAGCTCAACAGCCAGGTCCGGGCGGACGTGACGACATGGCTGGAGGTCGGTGACCGGGCGTTCGGGTTCGTCCAACCGGTTGATGCTCCGGTGCAGGTGCCGGGCGGTGAGGGCTGATGGTGGCCGTCGATCTCACCGCACGCATGGTCGTCAGCGCGCCGCAGTGGAACGGTGGCTCGCCCGTCCGCATCCAGGCCGTGCACGCGCACGGCGGCCGCGTCGCGGTCCGCTTCCAGGACGCCCGCGGCCGCGGCGGTATCCGCGCCGACTGGGTCGAGGTCGGGATGGAGCTGGACCTCATCGACGGCGGCTGTATCCGGCGGGGAGGTGCCTGATGCCCCGCATCGAATACGTCCCCAAGGCCTTCAGGCGGTCCAGCCTCGACATCATCGAGCGCGCCAACGCTATCTGCGCTGAATACGCCCGCCAGGGCTTCGACTTGACGTTGAGGCAGCTCTACTACCAGTTCGTCGCCCGCGACTGGATCGCCAACAAGCAGACCGAGTACGACCGGCTCGGCGCCATCATCAACGACGCCCGTCTGGCCGGGCTGCTCGACTGGAACTACATCGTCGACCGCACCCGCAACTTGCGTGGCCTGTCGCATTGGGACAGCCCCGACGAGATCATCCAGGGCAGCGCCTACTCGTACCGCACCGAGCGGTGGGCCAACCAGCACACCCGCGTCGAGGTCTGGATCGAGAAGGACGCCCTCGTCGGCGTGATCGCTGGAGTCTGCCAGAGGTACGACGTCGACTACTTCTCCTGCCGGGGCTACACCTCACAGTCCGAGATGTGGGGCGCTGCCCAGCGCCTTCTCCGATACGAGAAGGCCGGCCAGGACACGGTCATCGTCCACCTGGGCGACCACGACCCGTCCGGCGTGGACATGACCCGAGACATCGACGACCGCCTGGAGCTGTTCGGGGCCAGCACCAACGTCGTGCGGATCGCGCTGAACATGGACCAGGTCGAGGAGCACCAGCCGCCGCCCAACCCGGCCAAGCTGACCGACTCCCGAGCGTCCGGCTACATCGCCCAGCACGGCCGGTCGAGCTGGGAGCTGGACGCGCTCGACCCGGCCACGCTGGCCCGCCTCATCGAGGAAGAGATCGAGGCCTGGCGCGATGAGGCGCAGTGGGAGCGGGACACGGCCGTCATGGAGCGCGAACGCGCGCTGCTGACGGCTGTGTCGGAGCGGTGGGCCGAGGTCGCTGAGTTCGTGGACGGTGGCCGTTGAGCCGGCACACGCCCGACGGCGGCTTCGACTCCGCCGCACAAGCCGCCTGGTACGGCGGCCAGTTCCAACACGCCCAGGAGCCCCCGGCCCGCCGCGGCCGCCCGCGCAAGCAGGCCACGGCCGCCGAGGTGCCACCGCTGCCGCCGATCGGCGACCCCGACTGGGGCGTGCCGATCTACGGCAAGGACCTGGCCGAGGGCGACGTGCTCGTGCACCTGCACAAGGACTTCGAGACCCACCGGATCGACCGGTTCGAGCCGTACGAGGGCGGGCTCCCGCTGGATAAGGGCGCGCGGACCGCATACAGCGGCACGTGGGACATCGCGGTGGGCCCGTATCAGGTGGTCCGCATCCTGCCCCGGGGCGGTGAGCGATGACCGCCCGGGCGTGCTGGTGCGCCGACCCGGGCCGCACCGAGGAAGAGATGCACCAGTGCCCCGCCGGTGACGCAGGCGAGGAGTGCCTCGCGCACGACTACCTCGCGGTCGGCGGTGCCCTCCACCTCGGGCTCCACCCGAGTTTCCCCCTGTCCGACCTGACGGACTTCCGCGACGCGGTCGCCGCGAACGGGGGTGCGTGATGGCCAAGAAGTCCACCCCGCCGCGGGCGTCCGGCAAGAAGCCGTCCCTGCCGTGGCTGCCGCCCGGCACCCCGTCCACCTGGCTCTGTCGCAAGGGCCACCTCAACCCGGCCACGAACACTAGCTGCTGGAAGGGGTGCTCGTGAACCTCCTGCCGATCAATCGGGCGGCGGACCTCCTGGCCAGCCGCCTGACCATCCCCCAGAGCATGGCCGAGCAGCTGCTTGCCGAGCACCCCGTCCGGCAGATCCGTTTCGGCAAACGCACACGGGTCTTCCGGTCCAGCGTGCTGGCGCTCGCCAACCGGATCGCCACGCAGGCCGAGGCCCAGGAGTGGCTCGCCACGATGCGGCCGACGACGCACCCCTACTCCCGCTCCGCCAGTGCGGCCCGGCCCCGGCCGACCTGGCGGGGCGGGCCCCGCCTGTCCCACGCCGACGAGCGCACCTACCTCGACGAACAGGACGACATGTGACCATCCACACCACCCCGCACGCCCTCGCCGGCCAGAGCAGCACCCTCAAGGACGGCAGCACCCTACGAGTCGAGGACTGGTGGGACCGCGTCTCCGGCGAGTCCTGGCAGGTCTCGCAGGCCCCCGCCGCCTTCATGTACGCGCTGCGGTCAGCCACCGACGCGCTGCCGCTCGACAACGACGTGATCTACGGCAAGGACGATCACGGGATCGGGCACCTGGTCCACGTTACGGAGATCGCCGAGCCCGGCCAGGCGGCCGACCGTGACTGACCTCACCACCGCGGCGCCCACCACCGGGCGCCGCGTCACCCCATCAGCCCGACTCATCTTGCCCGCCGACGCCAGCCGAGCCGAATGGCTGGCAGCTCGCCGCGCTGACGGGCGCATCGGATCTTCGGACATCGCGAACATCCTCCAAGTCGGCTACGGGGTTCCGCTGAACGTCTACTACGACAAGGTCGGAGACCTGCCGCAGGACGACGACGCCGGCGAGCCCGCCCTGTGGGGCAACCTCCTGGAGGAGACCGTGGCCCGCGAGTGGGCCAGGCGCAACCGCTCCGTGGTGCGCAGGGTCGGCCTGGTGTCGAACATCCACCGACCTTGGATGACTTGCACCCTGGACCGGCGTGTCCTGGAGTGCCCGCTCAACCGTGAGCAGCGCGAGGCGTGCGCCCTGGAGATCAAGACCAGGAACGCGTTCGTCGCGGGCAAATGGGTCCGCGCCATCCCTGACGACGTGCTCGCGCAGGTCCTTTGGCAGATCGAGGTCACTGGATTCGATCACCTCCACGTCGGCGTGCTCATCGGCGGCCAGGAGTACCGGCAGTACGTGATCCGACGCGTGGGCCACGAGGTCATCATCGAGAACATCGTGACGGCCGCCGCCGACATGCACGAGCGCATCATGACCCGCCGACCGCCGTTCCCGTCCGGTGATCCCGAGCGGCTGGTCGAGCTGTACAACGACCTGCACCCCGACCGCGAGGGCACGGTCGCCGTTGGCCCTGAGGTCGTCGAGGTGCTCGACCGGTACGAGACGCACCGCCTCGAGGAGAAGGCCGCCAAGCGGGGCAAGGACGAGGCCAAGGCCGACGCCGTGAAGCTGCTCGGCGGCGGCGAGCGCGCCCTGTTCGGCGACGAGCCCGCCTATTCCTACGCCGCCCACCGTGGCCGCCCCAGTGTGGACCTCTCCCTGCTGGCCGAGCGCTGGCCCGACGCGTACGAGGCGTGTGTCACCGAGACCACCGTCCGCTCCATCAATGTCGCTTCCGCCTTCCGTAAGAAAGAGATCGCCTAATGTCCTCGACGCTCGCCAAGGCCGCCGCCAAGGCCGCCCAGACCAGCGAGGCCGCGCCCGCCGAGACGCCCAGCTCGACTCCCACCGGGGACGGCTGGGGCATCCCCGACGCCGAGGGGCCGTCGCCCGAGGTCCTCGCCTACGAGGCCGCGACCGGCGATCGCGAGCCCGACCAGGTTCCGGTGCACGTCGCGTTCATGCGCGTCATGCGGGACATCCGCGCGGTGGGCAAGCTCGACAAGGTCAAGGAGGGCCCGAAGTTCGACTACCGGGGCGTTGACCGCGCGATGGAGGCGTACGCGCCCGTCGTCCGCCGCCACGGCGTGATCATCATGCCGACCGAGATCGAGACGAACTACGCGCCCGCCACGACCTCGACGGGCAAGGCCACCCGCGAGTGCACGGTCAAGGTCAAATACCGCATCTGGGGCCCGATGGGCGATTGGATGCCCGCCGCTGCCGCTGGTGAGAGCCTCGACAACGGCGACAAGGGCACAGCCAAGGCCCAGGCCGTTGCGCTGAGGACCTTGCTTTTCCACGGCGGCATGGTCCCGACGCGCGACACCGACCCCGACGCGCACAACATCGAGCGCGGTGAGGCCCCGCTCCGCAAGGCGACCGACTACCGCGACGAGGCTCTTATCGCTGGCACGAGCAAGGCTCGGCTGCTCCAGATGCATTACGAGCTCAAGTCGAGGAACCGCCTCGGCGAGCTGGTCGAGAACGAGACCGGCGAGACCGAGGCCATTGGGGACCTGATCGTCCGCATTGGCAAGACCCGCTCGGGCGGTGGCCGATGACCACCACCACCGACCCCATAGCTGTGTCCCTCGCCTGGTTCAAATACCTCTCGCAGGGAGAGACCTGGGTCCCCAACGGCAAGCCACCGCTGCCGATCACCGAGATGGAAGCCTCCTGGCGGCGCAACGCCGCGAACTGGCTCCTCCGCCAGGCGGCCACTCTGGCGATGCGTTTCGGCTTCGGCGAGATCCAGTACATCTACGGCACGACAGCGCCCACTGTCATCGAAGACGAGAACGGCAATCTTGTAGACGGTCCCGAGATGCCGGTGTTCGCGCCGCGCGGCGAGATGGCGCAGGACGCCCTCGAGCGCGAGCTGGACGAGAGCCAGCGGGCGCGCGATGCCGACCCCACGGCGTGGCTGAAGACGACACCCCTCTACCAAGCGCTCGTCGCTGACCTCTCGGAGCTGCCTCAATGACCTGGACGAACACGCCCCTGCTCCCGTGGGACACCGAGACGACCGGCGTCGACGTCGAAACCGACGTCATCGTCCAGGCCGCCGTCGCCTGGGTCGAACCCTCCAAGGGCAAGCACGGGCTGAGCAAGAAGACGTGGATCCTCAACAACGGCATCGACATCCCGCAAGGCGCCGTTGACGTGCACGGCATCACCCGCGAGCGGTGCGAGGCCGAAGGCCAGGACCCCGCCACCGTGCTGGACGAGGTCGCCCAGCACCTGGCCGACGGCATCAACGCGGGCTGGCTGCTGGTGGGGATGAACGTCCCGTTCGACTTCACGATCCTCGATCGCGGGTGCCGGCGGCTCGCCGTGCCGACGTTGTCGGACCGGCTCGAGGGCACGCCGATCGCGCCAGTGATCGACCCGATGGTGATCGATAAGTACGTCGACCCCTTCCGCCGCGGAAAGCGGAACCTGACCGCGCTGTGCGAGCGGTACGCCGTCTCCATCGTCAACGCCCACGATGCGGGCGGTGACGCGCTGGCCGCCGCCCGGGTGGCGTGGCGGATGGGTCAGCTCGCCCAGCGGGATGTGGGTTGGCTACAGAAGATCTGGGGGCTCAAGCCGCAGGACGCGGAGCGGTTCGCCGCGCTCGGTGCTCTCTCGCTGGAAGAGCTGCACGAGGTGCAGGTGGCCGCGAAGGCCGAGCAGGCGAAGTCGTTCCGCGCGTACAAGAAGGGCCGCAAGGAGCCGTACGAGGACATCTCCGGCGAGTGGCCCATCATCCCGTTCGCTGCTGAGCCTGTGGAGGCTGCCCGATGACCAGTTGGCGCCGTACGTCCTACGTTCCTATCGGCCGCCCCGTCGCCGGCGAACTCCAGCGCATCAACGGCGTCCCCTCCGTGCCGATCGAGCTCGGCCCCGGCGAGGAACTCATCCTCAACAACCCCAGCATGGCGCGAGACCTGCTCACCGCGGTCGCGGCCGGGGTCAGCGTGCTGGAGTCCGAGCACGGCATGCCCGCGCCCAGCAGCACCGAGTGCGCATGCGACGAGGCCACGTGCGGGCACGCGGCCGCCCGGGCACGCGCCGAGGACGACCGGGATGCGTTCCGCGGGCTGCTCGTGCGGATGGCGTCGGCGCACACGTACGTGGAGCTGATGGCCCTGGTGGACGAGGGTCGGGCAGCGCTGGAGCGGTACGACCGGCGGGAGGCGGTGACGTCACCGTGAACCCGTACGTCCTGTGCGCCCTGGCGGTGGTCGCCGCCGCGGCGGCCGCCGCTGTCGGCCACGCACTGCACCCCAAGCGCAGAGCCCTGCGTGCCCAGCGCCGCCGCTGGATCGCCCTGTCTGTCCACCGGTTCAGCATCGCCGGCCAGATGGCCCGTGACCCGTCCCTGTGGGAGCAGTGGTGGAACGAGCACGAGCTCGACGATGTGCTCCGCGGAGGTGCGTGATGCACGACATCTCCCACACCAGCCACGAGCCCCAGCTCCAACGCGCCCTCCACGAGGAGGTCGCCGACGTCGAGCCGCGCAACCTGCTCGGCCAGATCCTCGACGCTGCGCACCGGCCCGCCTGGTGGCTGATGTCGTTCCTCGCCACGGTCGGCGTGCTGCTGATCCTCGCCGGGCTGCTGCTCCTGACGTGGGGCCAGGAGCAGCCCGCCCCGGCCCCATCTCCGGCCTCGACGCACCCATGGGAGGCGTGATGGAAACCTCTGAAACCACAGTGAAGCCCCGCGTGATCGGCCTCGACCTGTCGCTCACCTCCACCGGCATCGCCTACAACACGGGCCACTGCCTGAAGGCAGGCCAGGGCGACGTCACCAAGCTGCCGCTCCGCGAGCGCACCGAGACGCTGCGCGGACTGGCTGACAAGATCCTGCTCCACATCGACACCGCCAACCTGGTGCTCGTCGAGAAGTTCGTCCTTGCCCGCGGCAAGGCCGGTGCCGGCGGCGCCGGCGAGCGGGCGCACCTGTACTACCTCGTGGTGGACGCGCTGATCCACCAGATCCGGATCCCGGTTGTCGAGGTGCCGCAGAGCACCCTGAAGACGTACGCAACCGGGCGCGGCAACGCTCCCAAGGACGAGGTCAAGGACGCGGTCGCCAAGCGCCTGCCCATGTTCGTGACCAAGGGCAACAGCGACATGTGCGACGCCGCTGTGCTCGCCGCGATGGGCTCTGACCATCTCGGCCACCCGCTCGTGGTCATGCCCCAGGCGCACCGCAAGGCCCTGGGCGCGGTGACCTGGCCTGAGGCGGTGACGTCGCCGTGACCCAGCCCATCGGCATCCAACTCCGCGCCATCCGCCTGCAGCTGCGCCTCAGCCAGCAGGCCATCGCCGACACGGTCGGCGTCACCCAGACCAGCATCAGCTCCTGGGAATGCGGCACCAAGTCCCCCAGCTTCCGAGACGCCCACACCTGGGCCCGCACCCTCCAGCACCGGCTCGTCGTCATCGGCGACAAGGCCCTCATCGGCGACCTGGTGGACCTGATGCCCAACATCGCCACCTTCCGGCAGGGGCAAGGAGCGACCCAGCACGACCTGGCCCGCGCCATGTGGCGGAGCAGGCGTGCCGTGTCGAACACCGAACTCCGCATCCAAGCAGGCGACGGCGTGCGGCTGGCCACGGTCCAGGCGTACCTGAGCGGCCTCGATTGCTCAGTGGGAGTGATACCTGCCGGATACGTGGAACCCCGGCCCGTGAGCAGCGCAAAGTCAGCCACCGAGGTGACCTGCGACTCGTGTGGTCTGCTCGCCTCCCATAAAGGCCGCGGGCTCTGCGACCCCTGCCACCGGTGGCACAGCAAGACCGGCACCCTCTCCCGCTTCCCCCTACTCCACACCTGGATCGAGACCCGCGACCGAGTCCGGGAGTACGCAGAGCTCCGCCGCCAGGGCCTGAGCCGACGGGAGATCGCCGCCCAGCTCGGCGTCACCCTCCGCTCCGTCGAGCGCTACGCCGCCGCCGTCCGCGCCGCCGAGGCGGCCGCAACCACCGACCAGACCGAGCCGCGATCGGAGGCGGCATGACCACCACCGCCACAACAGCTATCCCCGAGCAGACCAGCCGCGTCCTCGCGCTCCTCGTCGCCGGACACACCATGCAAGCCGTCGCAACGCGCTCCGGCTGGCCCATCGGATCCGTCCGCAAGCTCATCACGAAACAACCCGGGTGGCAGGTCGACAAGAACGGCCGCGTCTACAACCCCGGCCGCCCCGGGTACAAGGTGCAGCTCCCCGACGGAGTGCCTGTCGAGCTCCTGGAGTGGGCACGCCAGCTCCTGCAGGAGACCGACGCGCCTCGGAGCATCCAGTTCCAAGAGCCCGCCCAGCAGCCAGCCTCGCCGAGCAACTCCGTAGGGCCAGTCGCCGGCGCCGACGCCATCGACGGTGATCCACCCGCAGCCCCCATCCGTGGGGCCGCCGCCATCGACGGGCCAATCTCCACCGATCTCCCCCTCGACCGCATCCACGATCACCCCGGCAACATCCGCGACAACGTCGGCGACGTCACCGAGCTCGCCGACTCCATCCGCGTGCACGGCATCCTCCAGCCGCTGACCGTCCAGCCGCACCCGACCCGGCCTGGCCACTACCAGCTGCTCGCTGGGCACCGCCGCCGCGCGGCCGCCCTCGCCGCGGGAATCGCCAACGTCCCGTGCGTCGTCCGTACCGACGTCGACCGGGCGACCGCGATCGAGCTCATGCTCGTGGAGAACGTGCAGCGGTCGGATCTCGGCCCGATCGAGAAAGCGGAGGCGTACGGCAAGCTCCGCGACGACCACGGCTACTCCGCGACGAAGATTGCCAAGAAGACCGGACTGGCGCAGTCCACCGTGTCCTACTTCCTGTCGCTCCTCGAGCTGTCCCCGGCGGACAGAGCGCGGGTGAAGTCGGGCGAGCTGGCCGTCGGCGACGCCATCGCCGGGATCCGTCGCAAGCGCAAGCATGCCCGCCAGGCAGGCGGTGAGGATCGGTCGTGGTCCTGGGAGCCGGACTACCTGACGCAGACACACCCGCTGGCGAAGAAGGCAGCTCGGCTGTGTGAGGCGCGGGAGCACACGACGCGCCGCCGGATCGGGCAGACGGCCTGCGGCCAGTGCTGGGAGACCGTGATCCGCCAGGACGAGCGAGTGGTCATAGCTGCAGAGGCGGAGGCGTGATGCTGCTCGACTGGATTCGCACCAAGCGGACGCTCATCGCCGAACGCGACGACGCCCGCGCCTACGCTGCGGAGCTCGACCTCGAACTGGAGGACCTCACCGGCCAGAACGAAGCCCTCCACCGCCAGTTGAACGCGGCCCGCGTCGAGGCCAACGTGCTGAAGGACGAGAACGCGAAGCTCGACGGCGAGCTCGTCGAGGTCGCTCGCGCCCGCAACCAGGCCCGGCAGGAGCTCGCCGAGCGAGGCGCGCTGACGGCCAACGACGAGAAGACCACGACCGCCCTCGGTGAGCAGCGTGAGCCAAGGTCCTTGCAAGCACGACTGCTTCTGGAGAAGGCCCGGGCGGACGCGCTGGCGCAACGCCTGGACGAGCTCACACAGAAGAGCATGGCGGCGGACCGGCGATGACCGGTCCATGCACGCACTGGTTTGGCGCCGCAGGCACACGCTGCGGCGCCACTCCGGCGCGCCCGTACGCCCAAGGCCCCCGCTGCGCCGAGCACACCCCGGCCGCGCTCGCGGGCAAGCCCGAGCCCGGCCAGGGCGCGTACTGCGCGCCCGCCCGCTGCTACTGCGGCGAACACCCCTGGTATACGCCCGGCACGCCGTACGCCTCGCTGGCCGACAGCTGGGTGACCGACGCCCGACACATCGCCTCGGGCAAGCGCCGTGCCTCCCCGGCGATCCAGGCCGCGGCCAAGGCCACGGTCGCCGAGCAACGTGAACGCGAACAACGCATCCGGAGGAGTGCATGACCTACCGCATCCTCATCACCGGCAGCCGCACCTGGGACGACGAGCAGGCCATCCGCGACGCCATCGCGTTCATCGTCAGCCAGCACGGACCCGAGAACGTCACCATCGTCCACGGCGCATGCCCGCGCGGCGCCGACGCCATCGCCGACCGCATCGCCACCGCCTGGACCGGGCTGACGGCCGAGCAACACCCCGCCGACTGGGCCACGTGCACTCCCGCATGCCCGCCCAGGCCGCACCGCCGCACCGCCCGCGGCGGCTACACCTACTGCCCCCTCGCCGGGCACCACCGCAACCAGCGCATGGTCGACCTCGGCGCAGACCTCTGCCTGGCCTTCATCCGCAACAGCTCCCCCGGCGCCACCGACTGCACCCACCGAGCCCGCGCCGCCGACATCCCCGTCAAGGAGTGGCGCATCGAGACCAACATCCGACATCGAAGACCGGACCCGCCCCGACCCTGACCCACCAACGCACCAGCACCAAGGGGAACCGGTTGACCTCCGAACCGCACCACCAGGCCGACCTCGAGCAAGCACGCGCCTGGCTCACCACCCTCCACGGAGGCGCCCCCGGCCTCATCAACATATGCGCCACCGGCCGCTGGGCCGGCGAATACTTCACCACCGACGAACCCGGCATCAACGCCGCCGTCGCCTACATCGGCCGCCTGGACCAGCAGGGCAGACAGGGCATCTACACCCGCGTCACCACCCTGCGCACCGCCCCCGCGCCCGGCTCCCGCGGCCACGCCAGTGACTCACTGGCCCTGCCCGGCATGTGGGCCGACATCGACATCGCCGGCCCCGGCCACAAGACCAGCGAGCCCCTCCCGCCAGACGTCGACTCCGCGCGCCGCATCCTCGACGCGGCCGGACTCCCCGAGCCCACCATGTGGATCCACTCCGGCGGAGGCCTCTACCCCTGGCACCTGCTCGACCAGCCCCACCTGATCACGGCCGAGGACCTCGACGACATCGCCACCCTCGCCACGCGCTGGCAGCACGTCATCGCCGCAGGCGCCGAACGCCTCGGCTACCACTACGGCACCGGCGTCGGCGACCTCGCCCGCGTCCTGCGCATCCCCGGCACCATCAACCGCAAAGAGGGCCTCTCCAGGCCGTGCACCATCCTCGAGGCGTCCGGCATCACCTATCAGCTGGACGAGCTCGCCACGCTCCTCTACAGCATCGACCTGCCCGACCCGACGCCTGCGGCCAAGGAACCGCCCCCCGCGAGGGTCCCTCGCTCCTCCTTCACACCCGGGACGGTCGGTCCCTTCGACGCGCTCGCCGAGATCGCCGAGTGGCGCGACCTGTTGGAGCCCGCAGGTCTCGCCTACGTCGGCAGCGAACGCGACGGCGCCCAGCTCTGGCGGCGCGACGGCGCCTCCTCCGCCTACTCCGTCCGCGCTTGGCCGCACGTCTGCGTCAACCATTCGGAGAACCTCGACCTCCCCGTCGGGGCCGGCCACAAGCTCACCCACGGCAAGGTGTTCGCCTGGTGGAACCACCACGGCAACGACAGCGCCGCGGCCAAGGACCTCCTCGCCGCCGCCGCCGGCAACCCCGACGCCACCCCCGCCGCCCGGGCCCTCCGACCGGCCATCCTCGACCACATCCGCCAACGCTGCGGCGTACGCCCCTGGCAGCCCACGCCACCCGCCGACGACGTCCCATGGCCCGACGAACCAACCACCGGCCCACGAACCTCCACCAGGGCCCAGGCCGCCGCCGACGTACGCCGCGCCATGGCGGCCGCCGACGAACACGACATCCTCCGCGGCGTCTACCCCGACCGCAGCCACGTCGACGGCCAGGTCTGGACCGCCCCCCGAGACGAGGACGAGCAGCCCCTCGTGCTGCCCCCGTTCCCCGTCCACACGCTCCCCGGCGACGTCGGCAAGTTCGCCGAAGCCGTCGCCATCTACATGCAGGTGCCCGTCGACCTACCCGCCTTCGCCATCCTTGGCGCCCTGGCCGCGCTCGTCGGCGGCCACGCCACCATCACCGGCAAATGGCGCGAGAACGCCCTCAACCTCTTCCTCACCGCCATCGCCGACTCCGGAGAAGGCAAGAGCCCCGCAGTCTCCGCCATCACCGGCCCCATCTACCACCTCGAACGGCTCCTCCGCGAGGACTGGAAAGCCCAGTACGGCGACATGGCCGAAAGCCACGACATCGCCGTCAAAACCCGCGACCGGCTCATCACGAAGATCGCGGACTCCCACGGCGGCCAACGCGACAACCTGCTCGCCGAGCTCGACTCGATCAAGCAGCAGATCGCCGAGACCACCCCGCCGCCGCGCCCCCAGCTGCTTGCCGGCGACGTCACCCCCGAAGTGCTCGGCAAGATCATGCACCGCACCGGCGGGCACATCGCCATCATCAGCGCGGAAGGTGGATTCCTCGGCACCCTTACCGGCCGCTACAGCAAGGGCCAGCCCAACCTCGAACTCGTCCTCACGGCATTCGACAGCAGCGAGCCCTACCGGCTCGAACGCATCACCCGCGAACCCTTCGAGGTCGACCGCCCCTCCCTCAGCCTGTTCCTGGCCGTCCAGCCCGTCGTCATCGCCGACGCCGTCAACAGCCCCGCTGTCTCCGACCGGGGCCTACTCAACCGCTTCCTCATCGCACGCCCCGACAGCCTCGCCGGCCGCCGAGACAAGAACCCGCCCAACGTCCCCCAGCACCTCGAGGAGGCCTGGCGCGCCACCGTGTTCCGCGTCTTCCGCGCCATCCTTCCCAGCGGCTGCCCCGTCGACGACGAAGGCAACCCCCTCGAGCCCGTGCCCATGCAGATCAGCGAACCCGCCGAGGAACTGCATCTCGCCTGGCGGCAGCAGATGGAAGTCCGCGTCGACCCGGACGCCGGCGACCTCGCGCCCATCAAGGGGTGGGCCAAGAAGCTCGAGGGACTGGCCTACCGGCTCGCCGCGCTCCTCCACCTCGCCGCTGGCCGCCCGCCGCAGGAGCCCGTCGACGCGGCCGTGATGCTCGACGCGTTGACGATCGCCGACTGGGCTGTCCCGCACGCCCTGGCCGTCCTGGGAGCCACCAACCGCGGCGACGACGCTCCCCGCTTGGGGCCCCTCGATGAGGCCGCTGAGCACGTCCTGAAGTGGATCCGGCGTAAGGGCCTCGAGGAGTTCACCGTCGACGAAGCCCGCGCCGGGCTCCGTGGCCGCTCATGGGTCAAGCAGCACGGTGCCAACGGCGTGCGTGCGGCGCTCGTCGCCCTGGCCCGTCAGGGGTGGATCGCCAGTGTCGAGCGTCGCGGCGCAGACGGCCGACGCCTCGGCGAGGGCTCGTTCATCCCGCACCCGGAAATCCTTGGGAGGGTCGTGTGAACGCTCACGCTGCGCACGCTGCGTGCGCTGACTCATTCGGCAAGGTCTTGTCTATCCGGTATGTCAGAACGCTTTCCGGTATGTGCCCGGTACCTATGTACCGGAAAGGAAAGGGGGGTCTTACCTGCGGAAACGCGGCTCTTCGGTATTTCCGGTATATCCGGTACCCCTTGCACATGTCTCCGACGGGTACCGGACACCCCTCCACCCCCACGAATGTCACGGTGAGTGATGTACCGGGAAGTGCCGGAGAGATACCGGAAAAGCTCCTGACATACCGGATAAGGCTGGTCAGAGCCCTTGACTGGTACCCCCTATATAGTGAGGTATATCAAGATCAAACTACTTTATGTATATATATACCGTCTAAGCGGCACACCCTGAGTCACAAACCCGGGACACCCACACCCCACAGGTACCGGATATACCGGATATACCGAAGAGCAACGCAGCGTGATCAAAACCGGGGCGGTGGCCGATGACCACCGTCATCCAAGACGCACTCTTCGGCGACGACACCCCACCCGCGCCACGGCCCAAGCCGACAAGACGGGTCAAGAAGCTCGACCGCCGCAAGCACCAGCGCCCACCACGCCGCGACAGGGAATGGAACGAGCTCACCGACTGCGCCCCGGTATGCCTCGCCTGCGGCACCCCAGAACCACCCGACGACGCCGATGCGTGGCCACTCTGCCCCGTCACCCTCAGCCGGTGCGCCACCGTCTGCGCCCACACCACCGAGCCCTACAAGGCCGACATCTGCCTCATCACGACCCACGTAACCGCAGAGCTGATGACCCTCCCCAACAGCGGCCGCACCATCGCCGCCGTCACCTGCCCCCACTGCGCCCAGCTCCACGCCCACGACCCCACACCCGGCCACCACTACCGCACCAGCCGATGCCCCACCGGCCGAAAGCCGTACATCATCCACGTCCCCGACCGGAGCACCCCGTGACCCGCACCCCCATCCGCAGCCTCGCCAAGCTCGCCACCGCCTGGGCCTCACCCGAGATGGACCGCCCCGTCTACTGGCGCACCCTCATCGGACGCGACACCTGGGCACTCCTCCTCATCACCAAGGGCAAGCCCGGAGAGTCGCCGGCACGTCCCAACCAGGCCCCCACCCCGCGGCTATCAGTGGAGTGGGCCCGCCGTACTGGCGCGGACCTGAAGCCCGATGCGCTGCTGTATGAGCGGATCAGCCAGCACCTGCGAGCGCACGTCCAGGACGAGACCGAGGTCGATGTAGCCCGCGCCGCGTCCATCGCCACCGACGTCGCCATCAGCATGCTCGCCGAGTACAGCATCCACGTCGCCCACCTCGTCCGCCCGGAGGAGCTGTGATGGCCACCATCCACATCGCGGGGGAACCCCGCTTCGGAGGCCTCTACCAAGACTGCGCCCGCTGCGGCCACGTCTTCCAGGACTACACCGGCGGCGAGGTAATGACCCTCGAGGAAGACGCCGGCCTCGGCATCCCGTACTGGACCGTAGGCAACCGCATCGCGGTCAACGGCAACGCCAGCTGGAACATCCCCGACGGCGAGCCGCTCGAGGACGACGAGACCGAATGCAGGCCCACGTCATGACGACCACGCTTGAACCGCCAGGTCATGACGGCAAGTGCGGAGGCAAGAAACGAGACGGCAGCGGCGACACCTGCACCCAACCCGCCGGATGGGGCACCGACCACCCCGGCATCGGCCGGTGCAAACTCCACGGCGGATCCACCCCCAACCACGTCGCCGCCGCCCGGCTGGAACAGGCCCGCCGCGACGTCGCCACCTACGGCCTACCGGTCGAGATCGAACCCGGCCTCGCTCTCCTGCAGGAGGTGCATCGCACGGCCGGCCATGTGGCATGGCTCGGCGCGAAGATCGCCGAAATGGACCCAGACGATCTCGTGTGGGGCGTCACTGAGGAGATCGACAAGGGGTCCGGTGAGTTCGCCGGAGTCGACACCACCCGGGCCGCGAAGCCGAACGCGTGGTTGCAGTTGTACCGGGAGGAGCGCAAACACCTGGTGGACGTGTGCGCTGCAGCGAAGCGGGCCGGCGTGGATGAGGCAATCATCAAGCTGACCGAGCAGCAGGGCGCGCTCATCGCCGGCGCCATCTCACAGATCCTCGACGCGCTCGAGCTCACCGCCGGGCAGCGCGCGCGGGTGCCCGAGGTGGTGCCGCGGGTGCTGCTCGCCATCGCCGGAGAGGCGGGACCGTGACTTGCGGCCTGCGCAACCTCGGGCAATTCTCACTCTCCGTAACTTTTGGGAATAGCTGTTCCCGCACAAGTAGAGGTGATCAGCATGTCTGAGACTCACGCTCCGCAACCCCCGACCAAGACCGTCCTCCGGTACGAAGTGCCGATCGACGGCCGTCCGCACACCTTCAAGCTCACCTACGGCCCGCACAAGGTCGCGACCAAGCGCATCGGAGTCGCCCACGCGAACGTGACCCACCGTGTGGAGTTCTGGGTCGAGCACGAAGACCGCGACGGCGTGACGGCGGTCGAGAGGACGTTCCAGGTGTTCGGCACCGGCCAGCCCATCCCCGCCTCCGCCATGTGGTGCGGCACCACCGAACGCCTGGATGGCCTTGTCTGGCACCTGTACGAGCTGTTCTCCGACGAGGAGGCCCAGCCGTGATCGCCCTGACCGTGCGCCAGCCCTGGGCCTACGCCATCACCGCCCTCGGCAAGACCATCGAAAACCGCGGCTGGACCACCAGCCACCGCGGACTGCTCGCCATCCACGCCGGCGGCATCTGGGACGGCCACCGCGCCGCGCGCCGCGTCTTCGAGCTGACAGGCCAGTACGTGCTGACGACCGAGATGTCGGCCGTCGTCGCTGTCGTCGAGCTGGTGGACATCCACCGGTCGTTCACCTGCATCCGGTCGCCCCGCGAGCGGCATCTGCACACTGACGGCGCGTTCACCTGCTCGAAGTGGGCGATGGGCCTCGGCGAGCCGGACGGCATGTGGCACTGGGAGCTGGCCAACGTCCGCCGGCTGGCCGAGCCGGTTCCGTGCAAGGGAACGCAGCGGCTCTGGTCGCTGCCGTCCGACGTTGAGGCGGCGGTACTCGCCCAGATCGGCGGCAGCGCGGCTGTGATCGTTTCTCCGGCCGACCAGGCATCCGGACATCACGACAGCCGTGATCGCCCGCCAGGCGCCACCACAGCGCCGCCCGCGCACGATTCCGCGATCATGCCCCACCGCCGAAACGAGGCACTATGAACTGGCCCCACCTGATGGCACTCCTCGGCCACCGCGTCACCATCACCAACCCCGACAGCGGCACCACATGGACCGGCGACCTGATCGCCGTCACCGACGAGCCCAGCATCGTCATCGACCAGGGCCAGCAAGGACGCATGACGCTGCCGCAGCGGTTCACTATCAACCGCGCCGACTACACGCCAGCCCCTATCCCGCCGTGGGAGCAGGAGATTCTCGACCGCCAGGCGGCCACCATCAGCCTGGAGAACACCCTGCTCGCCCACCTGGGGCGGATGCTGGCCAACCTGCAGGCCCACATCGACCAGCGCGCCGAGCAGATCGCCCAACCCCACATCGACGAAGCGCGCGAGCAGGTGGCCAACGCCGAGGAGGCACGCAGAGCGACAAGGGATGGCATGTGGTCCCTTCGGCAGGAGCACGCCCGCCGGATCA
This sequence comes from Nonomuraea sp. 10N515B, assembly GCF_052245915.1. Taxonomy (NCBI): domain Bacteria; kingdom Bacillati; phylum Actinomycetota; class Actinomycetes; order Streptosporangiales; family Streptosporangiaceae; genus Nonomuraea; species Nonomuraea sp. 10N515B. Next base: position 151,720 of record NZ_JBQQBQ010000013.1, on the reverse strand, counting down.
AAGCGCTGGAAGGCCGCGCCGTCACCGCCGAGACAGCGATCGTCCGCGCCCTGGCCACCCTGAACCTCAACACCCAGCTCCACGCCGACGACCAGAGCGACTACAGGCGCGGCTACCAGGCGTGCGCTACCCACGTCACCCACGCCCTCAACGGCACCCTCGACCAGGAAGGAACCCCGGCATGACCGACACCAGCAGCAGCTTCGACCAGTGGGTCATCCTCGAAATTCTCGGCCACCGCCGCCTCGCCGGCCGCGTCACCGAGGCCTCGATCGCCGGTGGATCCTTCCTGAGGATCGACGTGCCCGAGGCTGATGGGCAGCCGGCGATGACCCAGTACTACGCGCCCTCCTCGGTGTACGCCCTGACGCCGACCACCGAGGAGATCGCCCGCCGCGCGGCCGCACTCTTCCGGCCGGCGCCGGTGTCCCGCTGGGAGCTCGCCTCCGCGCCCCGCACTGCAGCCGCGGTGGACGCGCCGTACGACGATGATGAAGGGCCCTTCTGATGACCGCCTGGCAGGAGCGCCTGGCCGAGCACTTCGCCGGCCTCTACGCCCAGATCCCCGACGTCGCCTGCAAGGGCCTGTGCCAGGACTCGTGCGGCCCCATCGACATGCACCCGTACGAGCGAGCCCAGATCCGGCGCGCCGGCGTCACCATCCCCGAACCCCAGCAGGCCGTCACGCAGCTGCTCCTCACCGGCGACTACACCTGCCCCGCCCTCGAGGACGGCCGGTGCTCGGTGTACGAGCTGAGGCCGACCATCTGCCGCGCCTGGGGAGCATCCGAGGCCATGCCATGCGAACACGGCTGCCGGCCGGCGGACGGCCAACTGCTATCGGACACCGAGACGCGGCGGCTGGTCGACGAATCCAAAGCACCCACCCCCGCACAACGTCAGGAGGCCCACGGTGGCTAACCACCCGTACGACAGCACCGCCGACACCCTCAAGCACTCCCTCCGCGTCGGCACCCTCATGGGTCAAGCCATCACCGAGCTCGTCGAACGCTCCACCGAGCACGACCTGTCGAAGACCGAGCCGCCCGAGCTGGAGATCTTCAACGAGTACACGCCCAAGCTCAAGCACTCCACCTACGGCAGCGAGGAGTACAAGGGCTTCCTCGAAGCGATGGGCGAGGCGCTGCAGCACCACTACGCCCACAACCGGCATCACCCCGAACATCACCGTGACGGGATTGCCAGCATGACCCTCATCGACCTGGTCGAGATGCTCGCCGACTGGAAAGCCGCCAGCGAGCGGCACGCCGACGGTGACCTCTCCCGCAGCCTGGAGATCCAGCGGAAGCGGTTCGGCATCAGCGACCAGCTGCTCCAGATCCTGCGCAACACCGCGGAGCACTTCGGTTGGATCGAGGAGGCGGTGCGCCGTGGCTGAGCAACGCACCCGCTCCTGCGGCGGCTGTTTCGTCTGCGCTGGCCGCGTCGTCGCCCCCATGGAGAGCCTCACCTGCCAGAACCCGATCCTTGTGGACGAGCACGGCAACGACATCACCGACATCGACCAGCTTCGCCAGCGCGCCGAGGCAGCCGAGCAGGAGGTCGCCCGCCTCCGCGCCGGCGAAGCTGACGAACCACCCGCCGAAGGCGTCCAACTCACCCCGGCCGAGTGGCTCCGCAAGTACAACGACGCCACTCCCGAGAGACGCCTCCAGGTCGTCGAGCACGTCCGCGACAACGCGGCAGCCGCCCGCCGATGCCTTATGGCCGACCACGACGGCGCGCTCGACGAGCTTCGCCACGTTCACGCCGCCCTCGCCCGCGTCCGCCACATCGCAGACGTCTACGGGTACGGCGCCATCCACGCCGCCAACGAGGTAGACCGCGCCTGGGGACGGCAGGTGTTGAAGGACCTCAGCGAGGCCCTCAGCAGCGCACCGCGCGGTGACCAGGTCACCGTCCGCTGGGACGACCTCGACCTCGTCATGAACGGCGCCGGGAAACCCGCCAGCTGGGAAACCTACGTGGACGCCTGCCAGCGCATCCGCGAAGCACTCGAAGGAGGCCAGCGTGGCTGACCCGACCTCGCTAAATCAACCCAGTCAACTCCTCATTGGCGGCCTCGACGAAACGGTAATACGCCTCCCGCTGCTGATGGAAAGTGGCCATCAGCGCACGGTTCCACTCCGCGTGGTCCGACGACGGCTCGACGAAAAGAAATCCCAGGACGGACGTCACCAGTGCCCCGCTGGCCTCCCGCACCTTGGGCGATCCCGACAGCATGCTGACGATCGCCTGCTGCCGCGTCATACGCATCGGAGCATCAGGGCCAAACTGGCCAACCAAAGGTCGGAGCTGGGGTGCGGATTCATCGGCAGGATGGCCGGCCGCCCGTTGACGCTCCATCGCGCCATGCGACAGTGTCCCAGCGGCGTCGCTCACTGCTGCGAGAAAGTCCGCGTAGACCTCTCGGCGCGCCTCGTGGAAGCGGGTGCGGTCCCGATCCTGGATCTCCTGCTGTGTCTTCTGCTCGGCAGCCTTGCGGATCAGGCGCTGGGTGAGCAACGCGAAGCCCCCGGTGAGGAGACTGCCGAGCAGGGCAGCGCCCGCGGCGATGACGGCGATGACCATCTCCTTCGTCATGCGGCCACGCTAGGGCAGCCGCGCGGCCACTGCGACAGCTTCGACCTCGACGAGGAGGACTGACCCGTGGCAGTCATCCAACGCTGGGAGATCGTCGAGTACAGCGTCGACCCGCCCGCCGACCATCACGACATCACCGAGATCCTCGACCGGCTCCGCGGCGAGCTGGGCGAACGCTGGGAGTACCGACACACCGTCAGCGTCACGGTCGGAGCCGAGGGCGAGATCGTGTTCCGCTACCGGAAGGCACGCACATGAACCGCGCCTGGATCGCACCGCTCGGCACCGACCCAGATGGGCCCGGCTGGACCGCTCTTGGCCACGTCCTCGACCACGGGCTCGTCGTCATCGATGACCTCCCCCGCACCGGGCCGCCTATCCGGTGGCCCGCCACCGTCATCATCACGCGCGACCGGCGAACGGGCCTTACCCGCGTGTTCAGCGACGACGGCACCGCCCGGTCGCGCCGCCGCCTGATCAAGGAGAGCGCGAGGTTCGACCAGGACGGGCTCGCCATCCGCTGGCCGGCCGCGACCCAGGTGAAGCGCGAGCACCACCGGCGGCGCCGATGACCCCGCGCACCACGATCGCCTGCATCCTCCGCGCCATCGAGGAATGCCGGCCGCAGCCCGTCTACCTGTTCTGCACACACGACGACCACGAACGCATCGCCGCCGCCTGCGCTTTGCTCCCCAGCGTGCGAGTCGTTGCGCACGAGCTGGTGCCCGCCGGCGCGCTGTGGATCGCCAAAGACCTGCCGGACATGGACCACGAACAGGGGGAATGACCTTTGCCGATCACCGCGGACGCCTGCCCCGGCCCGTGCAACAACCAGGCCCGCAAGGCATGGGACGCCTACGACCAGGCCATCATCCGGTATGGCTACGAGATGGAGCTGTACGCCAACGCGTACGAGCGCCACCAGGCCGACCTCGCAGCGTGGCGGATCCCGCTCATCTACCCCATCGAGCCCAGGGAACCAGACCGGCCGCAGCAGCCCGGCATCCCCGTCGCCATGGCCAACCCGGTCTGGTGCGGCCGCTGTCCCCGAACCATCCGGCACGCGCTCGGCGAGCTCGACGACATCGCCGCTCTCCTCGCCGCGGCGGTCGACGGCCACCGCGGTGCCGCCATGGCCGGCCCGAATGGCACCCGGGCCCCGGCGCACACGGTGATCGTGGACACGCTCGACGAGCTGTTCGGCGACCTGGTCGACGTCGAAGACCAGTGGCGTGCAGCCCGTGGCTACCCTGACCGGCCTCGCCGGGCTCGCGGCGCACACGCCCGCCTCGTGACGATCGGCTGGTTGCTCGGCCAGCTCGACGACATCCTCCTCGACCCCTGGTCCGTCGAGGTCGGGCTCGGAATCCTGCGCTGGCATCGCCGGCTGCTCTGGATGTCGAAGTCCGACCCGGCCTCGCGGCGCAGCCCGATTGAGTGTCCGCGTTGTCGGGAGCGGCAGGTTCAGCGGCGTGACGACGGCTACTACGAGTGCACGTCGTGCGGGCGGCTCTTGAACGAGGCCGAGCATGACCGCGAGTACCAAGAGCAGGCCGACGAGCACGACCACGAGCGGGAGATCGCCGCATCATGACACTGAGCGACCGAGGCATGCACGCTGTCGCGGCGGTGCTGGCGAACCGGCAGAACATCACGAAGGAAGAGGCTCTGGCCAGAGTCGATCATGCCGAACAGCACGGCAAGGAGAGCCCGTACGCCCTCGACACGCTGCGGGCCGCATTCGAGGTTCTGCGGCCGATCCTGCACGAGCTGGAGGTCGCGATGGCGTCGGCGGATCCGACGTCGCCGGAGGCGGTTGTGCCTGTGATAGCGGTGATCGAGGCGGTCATGCCCGAGTGTGAGGAGACGTGAGAAAGGCGGCCTCCCCCGCAACGGGGCAGACCGCCTGAGAGCCGAACGGGCAGTTACCGGCTGGCAGCCAGGAGCGCCGCGCGGAGCGGGACGACAGCGTCGTAGCCCAACTCGATCGAGTTGTACGGCCAGTCGTCGTCGGTCCGCTCGATCAGCCAGGCCGGACCGGACAAGGTGACCCGGGCGCCGTCCACCGCCGCCGGGTAGTCGCCGGTCACCTCGGGGACGTCGCCCGTGACCGGCCTGCCGATGGCCACCCAGGAGGAGTACCAGTTGTGGGACGATCCGGTCACCAGGTCGAGCGCGGCGAGCACGCACGGCACGTCCTCGGCCGGGATGCTCCACGTGGTCGCGGTGTTGGCGAGCCGTTCCCGCGGCGCGGTCAGGTAGAACGACTCGCGTCGTGTCTCGACGCGGTACGGCCCCATCTCGGGGGTTGGCTCTTGGATGGCGCCCACTGCAGGCCTCGCTTTCGGTGGTGGTGGGGCTGTCGAAAGGCTACTCGCCCTGCGTCTCGGCACGCAGGATCGCGTTGTACCAGTACTGCCTGTAGGCGAGGACGCCCCACTGCCCGGGGTGCCGCGCGCCGGAGACGAACTTGGAGTAGCGGCGCTGGTGGCAGAAATAGGTCCAGGCGCGGGGGCTCATGCGGCCCATGCTGGTGCCGTCGGTGCACTGCCAGTCTCCGCCGTGCCAGCAGAGGTGCAGGTTAGCCATGGTGTTCTCCCTGGGGCGAGGTGGGGGTTGGGTTAGTCGTCGTCCTGCTCGCGCAGGTAGCCAAGCTCGGCCTCGAGGTCGAGTGCCGGTCCGCCCCTCCACGAGGGGCGGCTGGTCGCGGAGGCGCGGAGAATCCCATCGAGCTCCAGCTGGTCCCTGTAGCTCTGGCGCAGCCGCTCGAGGCCCGCGACCTGCTGACGGCGTCCCTCCTCATCCAGAGCCCGCTGAGCCGCGGCCTTCTCTTCGGGTGTCTCCGCGCGTTCGACGGCGTCCATCAGCTGGAGGATCGTCGTCACGTCGCGGTGGAGGTCCTTGATGAACTGGTCGTTGTCGTGCACGGGGTTCTCCCAGCGGGGCGGGTGGGTGGTGGGGAAGGGTAGGCCCAGGCTGCCTGGGGCCGGGGGTCGATCGCAGGAGGTCAGGCGGCGCGCTGTACGGCGGCGGTCAGGATGGCCACGGCGGCACGGTGCCAGCAGCGGCGGCCGAGCTGCCCGGCTCGGCACGTGCACCCCGCAGCGTGCGTCAAGTACGTGGTCGTGCCATCGCTCGACACCGCGGTGTACATGCCGGGCCGGGAGGTGGGGAGGATCGCGCCCTGCTCGATCGCGTCGCGGGCGGAGGTGACCTGGTGGGGCTTGTAGTCGTCGAGCTGGGCGGGGACGGTGATGACCCACCGGCCGGAGATCTTGACGGCGTTGAGCTTGCCGGCCTGGGCCCAGCGCTGGGCGGTGCGGAGGGAGACGCGGTGGGCCTGGGCGATCTCGCGGGTGGTGAGGGTGGTGGCCATCTCGCGTACTCCCTGTTGGACGCTTGTTTATGTACCTACAGTATGAGAGTTTATGTAGGTACACGTCAAGACGATTCCGCCCACCTCCGCTAGAGTTTCTGTATCTACAGCTAGGAGGGCAGATGCCACGCCCCGCCACCGGGAAAACGCCGCTCCGCAACGTCCGCGTGCCAGACCCGATCTGGGATGCCGCCAAGGAGAGAGCGGCGGCGGAAGGCCGCTCCTTGTCCGAGGTGATCGTCGCCTTCCTCGCCCGCTACGGCTCGGCCCCCGCACGACGTCGCACAGAGCCGGGAGAGCAGGATGGCTGATCGCGACATCCTCGACCAGATCGACGACGTCATCCACTGGGACGGGTACAGCGAAGACGCCATGGTGTGGACCGCCGAACCGCCCAAGCACCATGAGCACCTGGTCAACTCTCCCGCCTACGAGCAGGTCGTAACTGCGCTCCAGCCCCTGGTCATCGACCCGGAACGGGCACAGCAGGCTTTCGCGAGGCTCGGCGAGCAGATGCAGGCGTTCGCCGAAGCGTTCCGCCCGGTCGCCGAGCAGCTGGCGCGCAGCTTCGCGGCCGTGACCAAGGCGTTCAACGAGATCGTGAGCACGCCGGCGATGCGCGAGCTGGCGCAGGAGCAGCGGCGCGCACGCTCCGCGATGAAGAGCGAGTACGCCCGGCGCCGCCGGCGGAGAGCGAGAAGAGGATGACCAGCATGAGCAGTCGCCCGCCCGCCGCTCCGCTCCACCAACGCGCCGAAGCCGAGCGCACGAAACGCGGCTGGACCCGAGACGAACTCGCCCGCCACGCAGGCATCGGCCGGCTAACCTACGACCGGCTCGCCACCAACCTCGAACCGCCCATCCCGCGCACCGTCCGGAAGCTCTGCCAGGCGCTCGACATCGACCTCGCCGAGGGGCTGCGGCTTGCCGGCATCGCTGAGCCCGGAGGCGTGGCGCAGGCCGAGCACGTAGCGGCGGCTCGGCAGGCGATGGAGCAGGCGTATCGCGGTGATCTGGAGGGGACGTTGCGGGCGCTGGCCAGCATGGGTCCCGAGCAGCTGCGTGAACTCTCCGCCGCGGCGAGCATGTTGGCGGCCCTGGCCGACGAGGAGCTGAGCACCAGATGAAGAACACGATCAGCGTGGCAGGCCATGAGGCGAAGGTCGACCAAGGCGAGTACGAGGACTTCGACGACGACGGACAGCCCGTCATCCGTGCGACCGGCCGCAGCACCTGGTGGTGCTCGTGCGGAGAACGCGGCGCGGGCCCGAACCACGAGGTCGCAGTCGCGATCCGGGAACACCTTGGCGTCGACGAGGACGAGGAGATGCGCGACCGTGGCGAGTAACCGTCTGCGAGCCGAGCTGCGCGCGATCGCCCAGACCGTCATCGAGATCTGCGCCCCCACGATCTGGATCCGCTGGTGGCCGCCGAGCATCCACATCGACCAGCAGGCGGCCGACGAGCGCGTGGCCGCCGTACGGGCCGGGACCAGGAGGGTAGGGAGATGGACGTGACCGAGGACGAGGTGGCGCGGACGCTGCGGGAGCACCACCCGACCCAGCCGGACGAGGACGCTTGGGAGCATGGGGCCGACGCGGCCCGCAACGTCGGCGAGCCGCCGATGCGCGTTCAGTGCCACGTGCAGCTGCTGTTCGGGGACCTGGCCGAGGTGGTCACGATGTACCACCCGTACGACGATCCGCTGCGCGTGCCCGCGGCCGCGCTCGCCGAGCAGCTCGGCGTCGAGCTGGAGGCGTTGCCGGGGTGTCGCTTCACGGCGGTGATCGAAGGTGACACGGTGAGGGATGCTGAGCTGCTGGCATCTGACCTGGGGTAACGGGCAGGCGGGCGGGTCTGGGATTCGTCCGCTTTTCTTGATCCCAGCATCTTGCAAATCACCGGACTAATCCTGCATAATAGAGATGTCGGAAGGGGTTGGCACCCCCGACCGGCGGCAGGTTGACAAATCCACAGCGGAAGGGAGAAAGCCCATGGCAGACAGCCATGAGCGGCGTATCCAGCGGATGGTCACGGCCATCACGGATACGATCAACGTCCTCCAAATGGTCCTCGCGGACCTCCCCATCCCGGTCCAGCTGGACCTGATCGGGCTCAACCCGAGCCAGCTCGGCGAGCGGATGGAGAGGACGCGCCAGATCATCCGGGAGATCCCGATGCCCGACGGGGCAAAGGCTCACCTGGAGCTGGCCATCCTGGACTTCCTCTCGGCATTCGATGTAGCCCACATCGCATACCACGAGGAAGAAAACCTCTGGCGTGAGGACGCCGTCTTCGCCCTCATCTCGGACGTTCTCGCCAACATCACGTTGGTGAATGCGTACCTGCACGGGGTGATCGACGACACCGAGGAGGACTAAATCTCCTCCCCTGGCCCGGGTCGCCAGCCCGGGCCAGGGCCCGCAGTGGAACCAACCCGCCAATACTCCGGAGGTGGCGAGTCGCGGCCGGGCTCGCCACACCGGAGCTAGTGCCAGCGTCCGGACACGACAAAGGGCCTGGCAGGGTGGATCCCAAGGGATCCTGAATGGCACCCCTGCCAGGCCCGCAGGCCGACAATCCAGTCTCGCGGAACGAGAGGAAGCCGACTTCCATGGTATCCGGCAAAGGGCTCATCCCTCCTGAGATCGCCGAACGGTACGGCCGCAGTCTGGAGACCGTGCGGGACACCTGGCGCAAGCACCCCGACTGGCCGGCCCCCATCGGCCGGCGCGGCCGGTGGGCTGAGTACGACGCCGCCGCCGTCGACCAGCTCGTGCGCCGCCTGTGGGTACGTCCCGAGTTGCCGAGCGAGGGCAACCCCGACGACCTGCTCACGATCAACGAGATCGTCGAGTACACCGGCCTGGCGCGCGGCACTATCGACGCTGACATCTCACGCGGCCGCTGGCGCGAGCCGGACGAGGTCGAGTACGGGGTGAAACGCTGGCGACGCAGCACAGTGGACGATGTCATGAGCAAGCGGCGCGGTTACCGGCGCGCGCGGAAGGATGAACAGGGTGGATGACCACGCCAGGAACGCCGTCGAAGGAATGCTTACGCTCCTCGCCACAGAGCCCACCCTCCTACCCCCGGCACCCGCGCTCGCCGACGGCGACCACATCGAGCACCGGCGACGCGACGAGATCCATACCTGCCTCAGGTGCGGTCAGCGCGCCGCGTGCGCCTACATTGTGACGCCCAAGCGCTCACCCGAAGTCGGGCCGCGCTGGCTCGACCTCTGCCCAGCCTGCGACTACTGGATGCGCACCAACATGCCCGATCACCTGGGATAATCGATCACATGACGGCCGCTCCCACCCTTCCGTGCGACGTGCACCAAGTCGCCGACGGCGTGCTCGTCATCCCCCATGTCCTCCCGGTCCACGTCCCGGAGATCGCACTCGGCCTGACCGTCGGCGAGTGGCTCGGCGTGGCGCCTTCTTGAATCCCAGGTCAGAGGTGTGTCACACTTCGCGCAGACAGATCACGTATGCCCTCAGCCAGTCCGGCCGAGGGCATCACGCATTTCCGGGGGTGAACGTGACCCCTGAACCCGTCACCGCCGCCGAGGCTGCCGCCCGGCTCTACAAGGAGCCGGCCACCATCCGGAAGTGGGCCCAGAGGTACGCCGCCCGCGAGCTCGGCCGCCAGGAGCGGCGCACGTACTACGACTGGCACGACCTCGCCACCATCGACGGCTGCATCACCCGCGGCGAGCCAGTGCCGCCCACGCCCGAGGAGCGCGACCAGCTGCGCGCCGAGCTCCGCACCCGCTGGCAGAACGCCGCTTAGTCCACCCGGTACTTCTCCATCCGCGCCAAGTGCTCGTCATCCGGCATCTTGATCCACCACATGCCCACCGGCGGCGCCTGGTGGACCAGCACCCGCTCGTAGTCCGGCAGGCCCCAGTCGTCGCCGCTCAGGTCGACCAGGTAGGCGTGGTACTCGCCGCGCTTCCGCAGCGGCCGCCCTTTTCCGTCCGTGGCCCCGAAAGGCACCGCCGGCGCCACGTACCGAGCATGGACCCGCTTGACGACCCAGCGCTGGAGCGGCTCACCGGCTGGTGCCACCCAGCCGCCGGCACCTCTGTCGGCGGGCCAGTTCTGCAGTTCGACGCGTGACGGCTCCATGCGACCAGTCTCGTACAGGCGTTCGATCGAGTGTCAAGCGGGGTGATGAATCATGCAGTGGCCAATCCCGCCCTTCCCCACCAGAGCATCGGTAGGAGGCGAGGTAAACGTCCAGACCGGCGCCACCGCCAACACGAAAGGCTCCTGGATCACCCTCATCAGCGGCATCCCAGCCCCTGGCGCCTGGATCAACCTCGCCACAGACCGATTCACCACAGCCGGAGACCGGGCCATCCTCGTCGACATCGGCATTGGGGACGCCGGGTCAGAAACCGTCATCGCGCCCGACCTGATTATGGGCAACCGCGACTATCGCGGAACCCTCTTCCCGCTGCACATCCCCGCGGGCGCCACCGTCCGTGCCCGCGCTTCCGCCCAGCTCACGTCACAGTTCGTCAGGATCCGCACCCACATCCTTCACGGCGAGCCAGACTGCGGCCTCTCCGTCCCCGGGCGTGTTACCCCCTACGGGACAGTCCCCGCGTCGTCTGGCGGCATCAATGTGACACCGAGCGGCACCTCGAACGTGAAGGGCAGCTACACCGAGCTCACGGCCGCCACGACGGCTCCTATCCATGCGCTGATGGTGCTGGTTCAGGGCATCTCCAGTCTGCTGCCCAACATGGAATACCTGATTGATATCGCCGTGGGTCCGGCCGGCTCCGAGACAGTGGTCATCCCTGACTTCGCAGTGTGGTCGCGAGACGACGAAATCATGCACCCACGTTCGCCAGAGTTCTGGCCGCTGTCAGTCTGCCTGCCAGCCGGTGTACGCCTGGCGGCCCGTTGCCTCGCGGTCAACAACACCAGCACGACGGCGATCGAAGTCGCCGTCTACGGCTTCACCTACTGATCAAGGAGGCCCCGTGCTGACTGTCACCGCCTCCGGCACGCAAGCCGCCACCATCGGCGTCGAACACACCCTGACGACGCTCACGGCCGGCAAGACGTACACGCTCCACGTCGACTGTGCTGCGATGACGCACGGCTCCGGTACTGCGGACGAACTGGAGCTCCGCATCAAGACCAACGTCCTCAACGGCGGCACTGAGCGCGTCACCTACTACGCCCTCTTCACGGGCGCCCAGGACGTCCCCATCAAGATCTCGCTTCCGGTTCCGGTACCGCAGACGGCGACGGTCACCCTTAAGCAGACCGCCGGGACCGGCCGATCGTTCCCGTGGGCGATCACCACACCCGACTGATCGGGCACTGATGTCCCGCTACCGCGACCGCACCCTCCCGCGCACCATCCCGAACCCCGATGGGGACATCGCGGCGGGCCTGCCAGCCCTGAGCGGGGCGGCCGCAGGAAGTGTCCAGGTCTCAGGCGCCGCCGCCGGCACGCTGCCCAGCCTGTCCGCCTCTGTGCAAGGCGAGACGAAAATCGCCGGCGACCTCACAGGTACGCTCCCCGCTCTCAGCGCGGCTGCCACGGGCGGGACCGACGCTCCCGGCGAACTCGCCGCTACGCTGCCCGCGCTCGGCGCGGCTGCGGAGGGCACCGTCCGATTCGGCATCCTCGCGTCCGAGCTACCCGCGCTGGGCGCGGACGCCTCCGGCACCGTGATCGTGACCGGCCAGCTCGCCGCCACCTTGCCAAGCCTCGCGGCCGAACTGCCGACCAACGTCATCTACGACATCCCGGTTATCCCGGGCGAGCCAGAGCCCGGCTGGTTGTCCCGCCCGCCCACACGCTCCTGGGACGCCAACGGCGCTACTCGCGGCTGGGCCGCAGGACGCCCGACCACCTAAACAGAGGAGGCGCGGCGTGCTGCGGATGTCGTGGCTGACGGTCGAGTACGTCAAGGTGCCGATCACCAAGGGGCCTCCCGAGCTCACCGAGCTGCCCGTACACATGGCGATTCTGCCGCAGGGCCAGGACCCGGCGTCCGGCGATTGGAAGGTCGCGGCGTGGCTCGGCACCGCGGTCGCCATCCTCATCGGGCCTGGCACTCTCTTCCCCCTCGCCAAGGGGGGCACGTACGGCATCTGGGTCAAGATCACCTCCGCGCCTGAGATACCCGTCCTCGGGCCCTACCCACTGCACATCACCTGAGGAGGAGGCCCGGATGGTCACCCGCATCCCCAACGCAGTCCGCTCGGCCGCGTGCGACGCCGTCGTCGACCGCGCAGACCTCGGCACCACGAACCCCACGGCGAGGCTGCGCATCTACAGCGGCACCCAGCCCGCCACCGCCGACACCGCACCCAGCGGCACGCTGCTGGCAGAAGTGAACCTCGCGAACCCCTCGTTCACAGCCGCATCGAACGGCGTGGCGACGCTGCTCGGCACTCCGCTATCCGCCTCGGGCCTTGCTGCGGGGACCGCCGGCTGGTTCCGGATCGTGGACCGCGATGGGGCGACCGTGCAAGACGGAGCAGCCGGCACGTCCGCGCCCGCAGAGCTGATCCTCAACACCACCACGATCTCGATTGGCGCGACCGTGCAGATCACCTCCGGCACCATCACCATGCCGGGGAGCGAGCCGTGATGAGGCGGTTCCGTGAGCTGAGCTGAGCGGAGGGGACGGGTGAGGCATGGCTACGCGCCACAACCTGTGCCCCAACCCCGCGGTCGCGAACGAGGTGACCGGGTGGACCAGCAACGGAGCTGCGCCAGTTCGGACAGACGTCACTGGTCTGGGGTTCTCGAGGCAGTGGGCAGCGCTCTACAGCGACGGGTCGGTCGCGTTCGGACCGCCAGGGGTGGCAACGCCCGGCTTGGCGTACACGGTGTCGGTGTACGTGCGGCCTGTGAATTTCCCGATCAACGGCACCGTCTACATTGAGTTCCTGGACGGTGGTGGAGGCAGCCTCGGCTTCTCCAGCAGCGCGTTCACCGCCAGCGACGGGGTTGTGACACGGATCAGCCGGTCGGATGTTGCCGTCAGCGGCACTGTGTCCGCGCGGTTCGTGGTCACAGGCGAGAACTACGCGTCCAACCCGGCGCACTACACGCAATGCCTGATCGAGCAGACCAGCACGCTACAGCCGTACTTCGACGGGGACAGCTCCGGCGCGACCTGGGACGGCACGCCAGGCAGCAGCACCAGCACGCTCACCGACTCCAACGCCGGTGCGCTCAATGCCTCGCTCCCCTCGATCACTGCCGCGACCTCGGGCAGCGTCATCGTGGTGGGCACAGCAGGCGCGACGCTGCCCGCCTTCAACGCTGCCGCGACTGGAACGGCCACCGCCGCCGGGCTGGTCGCCGCCGGGCTGCCGTCGCTCCAGGCCGCGGCTGCTGGGACCGTCACTGCGGCAGGCGCGGTCGTGACGGGCCTGCCGTCTCTTCAAGCCTCGGCCGGTGGGGCTGTCGCTGTTCCGGGGGCATTCGCCGTTCCGCTGCCGCCGCTGGCCGCCGGCGTGGCCGGGACCGTCCAGTCGGCCGGGGGCATCGCCGCCTTCCTGCCTTCGCTCGGTACGGCCCTCGCCGGGCAGGTCAACCTCGAACCGCTGGGCGTGCTGGCCGCCAGTCTGCCGACCCTCGCGGCGAATACCACTGGCACGTCCGACGCGACCCCGCCGGAGAGCCCTCGCATCGTTGTCGGGCCGCCCGGCCTGGGCTGGCCAATCGGCCGCCCAACACTGCAGTGGCCTGTCGGAACAGCGCGCACGAGCTGGCCCGTCGGGCCGCCTGGCCTGGGGGGAGAGTAGTGGCCTACATGCCCGCGAGCTCCAAGGAGATGCTGCGCGTCTCCCACGACGCGGACGCCGCGGTGTTCCCCGTAGAGATCGCCATCATCCTCGAGGACGCCGGCGAGCCCGCCGATAGCGACTATCGGGCAGCGGTGTGGGACGGCACGGACGCCACGCTCATCATCGGGGCCGGCACCAGCATGGTGCTGGCGCCGGGGGAGTACGTGGTGTGGACGAGGGTGACGACGCCGACGGAGCGGCCTGTGCGCCGGTCGGGGGTAGTGACGGTCGGCACGCCATGACCGCGACGCTGGACCCGTTCGTCCTGGCCGCACGCCATTTCCAGGTCAAGACACGCAAGTGGGCGACGCCCGGCGCGATGGCCATAGCGCTCGACCGTACGCACCGGCAGACGGCGATGCTCGACCTCATCGACGCCGAGCTGGTGGCGCTGTTCGACGGTGGCCAGCACGACCGGTTGATGGTGTTCTGCCCGCCGCAGGAAGGCAAGAGCCAGAAGATTAGCCGCCGCACACCGGCCTGGCTGCTCTCGCACGACCCAACATTGCGGATCGCGATCGTCTCGTACGCCGACAACAAGGCCGAACGCTGGGGCCGCGCGATCAGGAGAGACCTCCTGTCCCACCCCGAACTGGACATCACTCTCCGCCAGGACTCCCGCGCCGCCGGCCGGTGGGAGACCGAGCAAGGCGGCGGCCTGATCTGCGTCGGCATCGCGGGCGGTATCACCGGTGAGCCGGTTGACGTGCTCATCATCGACGACCCTGTACGTGGTCGCGCCGAAGCGGAGTCGGCGACGTATCGCGACGCGGCCTGGGACTGGTGGGAGTCCAACGGCTCCACCCGCCTTTCATCGAGGGCGCGCGTTGTGCTGATGATGACCCGCTGGCACGAGGACGACCTAGCCGGGCGACTCGAGGTGCGCGAGCCGGGCGACTGGCGGACCGTCCGGATCCCGGCGATCGCTGGCCCCGGGGATCCGCTCGGCCGCCGCCCGGGCGAGGAACTGACATCGGTGCAGCGCCGCAAGCCTGGCTACTTCCGCGAGCTGCAGGCCAAGCGCTCGGCGTACGTGTGGAACAGCATCTACCAGCAGACGCCAACCGCCGCCGAGGGCAACCTATTCAAGCGGGCCGACTTCCGCTACTGGCAGCAGATGCCCGCAGACCGCTCTCGACATGGGGTCATTGGCGGCCAGCGTGTGGACCTCGGCGGCCGCGCGGTCATGCTGGACGACTGCTGGCGATTCATCACCGTCGACCTCGCCGCCAGCAAGAGGACCAGCGCGGACTGGACTGTTGCCTCCGCGTGGGCCATCTCCCCGGACGGCGACCTCATCCTCCTCGGCCGCAACCGTGGCCGGCTGGAGGAGGCGGAGCACTGGGACCATGTGCGGCCGCTGCAGCAGCGTTGGCATGCGGACACAGTGTTCATTGAGCAGTCGTTCATCACCACCACTCTGGCGGTCGACGCGACCGCGGCGGGGATCCCGGTGCAGCCGCTGGCGGCGGAGACGGACAAGGTGACGCGGGCGATCCCGGCTACCAACCGTGTCCGGCAAGGACGGGTGTGGTTTCCGTCGCATGTGGACTGGCTGGACGAGTGGTGCGACGAGCTGGCCAGCTTCCCCAGCGCGGCTCATGACGACCAGGTGGACACCCTCTCGTACGCGGCCCGGGTCGTCTCGGCGCACTGGCTGCCGATGGAGACCGCCGCACAGGTGGACGCGCGCCGCGCCGCGCAGCACGACGACGGCCCAATCGGGCAGGCGTACGCCGCGGCGACCGGCGGCACAAGCGGGTTCGACCCGATGAGCATCAACTACTGACCTCGGAGGACCTCCTGATGAAACCCACCATCGGCCGCATCGTCCACTACACGCTCAGCGAGGGCGACGTCGCGCTGATTGACCAGAACCTGCCCGCATACGCGGGACAGGGCGTGCAGCGCAACTCGGTGAAGGCGGGCGACGTGTACCCGGCGGTTGTCGTCCGGGTCTTCGACCCGTCCACCACAACGGCCAACCTGCAGGTGCTGCTCGACGGCAACTGCTCGTACTGGGCTACGTCGCGCACGGAGGGCGAGGGCGAGTCCCACTGGTCCTGGCCGCCGCGCGTCTGAGCGTCCCTGTCCCCTTCCCTTCGAGTGTTGAGCGGGGTGATCGCCATGGTCAAGCCCAGTGTGTCCGTCACCCTTCAGATCGGCAGCACCACCGCCGAGATCGGAACCGTAGACCTGCCGATCGTCTCGACCCCAGCAGGACGAGACGCCGTCGGGCTGTGGCAGGTCGAGTTCCACGTCGACCATGCCGCGTTCCGCCGCCGAATCGCGGACCTCCTGCGCAGCGCCGCCGACGAGTTCGAGAAGGGCCCCGCCGATGGCTAGCGCCCCCACCCGCGACATCGGCCACCTCGACTCGAACTATGGCCAGTGGTACGGCGACCTGCTCGAGCAGATCCCCGACCTCACCTGGCCGCTCAGCGCGCGCACCTACAGCGTGATGAGGCACGACCCGCAGCTCACCGCCGTCCTCGCCGCCTACAGCTTGCCGATCAGGCGGGCCACGTGGGCGGTCCATCCGGCCGGCTGCCGTGACGAGGTCGTGGCCATGGTGGCTGACGACCTCGGCCTGCCGATCCTCGGGATGGACGCTGAGCCTGGCCCAGCGAGGCGGCGCGGCGTCCGCTGGACCGATCACCTCCGGGTCGCTCTCCTGTCACTGGTCTATGGCTTCGTCCCGTTCGAGCGCCGCTATGCGATCGTTGGCAAGCAGGCCCGGCTCGTGAATCTCGGCGAGCGGATGCCACACACCATCGGTAGCATCCAGCTCGCCGCTGACGAGAGCGTCGCCAGCATCACGCAGAATCTCGCCGCCACGCGCCCGATCCCCGCGAACAGGCTCGTCTGGTACGTCCACGATCGCGAGGCGGCCAACTGGACCGGCCGATCCGTCCTGCGCGCGAGCTACGGCGCGTGGCTGCTCAAGCATGAGACATGGAGGGTCCACGCCACCAGCATCAGGCGGTTCGGCATGGGCGTCCCCAGCATGGAGGCACCGCCCGGCGCAACCGCGGCGCAGGTCGCCGAAGCGCAACGGCTCGCATCAGCGCTCCGCGTGGGCGACCAGTCCGGCGTGGGCATCCCGCACGGATACAAGCTCAACCTCACCGGCCTGACCGGCAGCGTCCCGGACGCGCTCGGGTTCATCCACTACCTCGACCAGCAAATGAGCAGGTCAGCGCTCGCCGGACTCATGGATCTCGGGGACACCAGCAACGGCTCCCGCGCGCTCGGCGACTCGTTCCTCGACCTCTTCCTCCTGTCTCTGCAATCGGTGGCCGACGAGCTGGCCGACACCGCCACCACCGGCCAGACCGGGATGCCCGGCATCGTCACCGACCTTGTCGACCTCAACTGGGGCCCCGACGAACCTGCACCCAGAATCGTCGTGCAGGATGTCGGCTCCCGCCAGGAGGTCACGGCCGAGGCGCTCGACATGCTCCTGAAATCCGGCGCCATCGCACCGGACCCCGCGCTCGAGGCCTACGTGCGCGAGGCGTGGCGACTCCCGGAAAGATCACAGCCCGCGCCGACGCCGCGCCCGGATCCCGCTCCGGAGCGGGGGGACCAGGCGCTGGCCGCCAGCCGCCGTGGGCCGCGAGCGCTGCGCGCCGCCACCCCGGCGAACGGCGGACGCACGCTCACCGGCGACGAGGCCGCCTCCGGCATGGACCCGCAGGCGCTCCAGCAGGCGTGGCAGGACGCGCTCGACACCGTGCTCGAAGCCTGGCCCTCGATCGCTGAGGACTGGCGCGAACAGCTGGCCACACAGATCGAGGCAGCGGTCGACGACGGCGATCTGCAGGCGCTCACCGGCCTGACCATCGACAGCGCCGACGCGGCCGAGCTCCTGGCCGTGGCCATGCTCGAGCTCGCGGAGGTGTCTGCCGAGCAGATGATGGCCGAGGCCGCCGCCCAGGGCGTGCCCGTCGAGGAGCCCCCGGTCGAGGAGGACCAGCTGAGCGCGGTGGCCGCCACCGTGGCCGCGCTCCTCGCCGCAGGGCTGGCCGGCGCCGCGGCGGCAGCTGCTCTCCGGCTCGCCGTACCGGGCGCCGCCGGAGCGGCGGTCGCCGCGGAGGTGGTGGCGATCCTGGCCGCGCTGTCGCTGCGTGCCGTACGGGACCAGGTGGGCGGCGCGCTGAGCAACGCGCAGACCTCGGGCCGGTTCGCCGTACTCCACGAGGCGCCGCCCGCCCGCTACCTGGCCAGCGAGGTGCTCGACCGCAACACCTGCAAGCCCTGCCGTGACCTCGACGGTGCGAGGTTCGAGGACCTCGAGGCGGCCGAGAAGGCGTACGGCAACGGCGCCTATATCAAGTGCCTCGGCGGGGTCCGCTGCCGGGGCCAGGTCATCGCCATCTGGGATCGGAGGTAGGCCGTGGCCGACATCGACGTGCCCCGCGCGGCCGCACTCGCCTCCATCCCCGGCGTCGAGCTGGCGCAGGCCGGCACATGGCGGCTGTCGAGCGGCGAAGCCACCATCACCCGCGAGGACCTCGCCGCGGCGATCGGCGCTCTCGACTGCCCGGCCGTCCGCAACCCCGCGCTGAAGCTCGGGCACGTGGATCCGCGGTTCGACGGTGAGCCCGCGGTCGGGTTCATCACCGGGATGCGGCTGGCCGACGACGGCAACACGGTCGTCGGCGACTACCGGGGGATGCCCGCGTGGCTGGCGGAGGTCCTGGCCAGTGCGTACCCCGACCGCAGCATCGAGGCGACACGCGAGTTCCGCTGTCAGATCGGCCACTCGCACCAGATGGTCATCACAGCCGTCGCCCTGCTCGGCGTGACCGCGCCGGGCATCGGCACGCTCGACAGCCTGCAGGACATCGCCGCGCTGTACGACGTCGCCGCCTCTGCGGACGGCGGCGGCGAGCCGGTCACCATCACGATCAAAGGAGGGCCTATGCCCCCGCCCGAGCCAGAGCGGCCCGGCCCCGACCTGGCGGCCGGCGTCTCCAGCGAGGATGTGCGGCGCCGCTACTACGAGCACGCGGGATACACGCGGTGGATCTGCGAGATCCAGCTGGACCCGCTGCAGCTCATCGTCATGGATGACTCCACCGGCGGCTACTACCGGGTGCCGGTGGAGCTGGACGGCGATGAGCCGTCGTTCGGCGAGGCCGTGGCCGTGTCGGTGGAGTACGTCGACAAGCCGGCCAAGGTGGCCGCCGCGGTGTTCGCCAGCCGCGCCGAGTCCGTCCCGCCTGACATGTCCGTGCTGGACGACGCGCCCACCAATCCCGATCCCCATCCCGGGCTGACCGATAGCAGCCCGGAGGACACACAGACTCCCGTCACCGAAACCCCGGTGGGCGGGCCAACCAAGGAGGACGCTGACATGCAGCTCAGTGACGAGCAGGCCGCCAAGCTGCGGGCCGCGCTCGGCCTCCCCGCCGACGCCGACCTCGACCCGGACGCCGTCCTGGCCGGGGTCGAGAAGCTCGCCGCAAGCGGTGAGGGCTCGCCGGGGAAGACCGCGAAGAACGCGCCGGGCACCGTCACGGTGGACCGGCAGGTGTGGGACGACATGCAGACCCGCATCCGCAAGCTGGAGGACATCCGCGCCAGCCAGCAGCGCAACGACAGGGAGCGGATGGTCGACGACGCGATCCGCGCCGGCAAGTTCGCGCCCTCGCGGCGTGAGCACTGGCTGCGCGTCGCCGAGGCGGACCCGGAGGGCACCGCCCAGCTGCTCGCCGGTCTCACCCCGGGCAGCATCCCGGTCTCCGACCTGGGGCTGCCCGGCGACGACGACCTCGGCGTGGACATGGAGTACGCCAGCCTGTTCCCGCCCGATTCGAAGGCGGTCTAAGTCATGGCCGACTACACCCCGATCTTCACGCGAGGGCTGCTGCCCTTCACCGCGACCACCTCGGCCGCGATCACGGGCGGCCAGTTCGTCGCTGTCTCCGGTTCCGGAACCGTCGGCCCGGCCGCGGCCGACTCCGCCAGCGTGGTCGGCGTGGCCGCGCACGACGCCGGGACCGGCGCCGTGGTGACGGTGCACCCGCTGGCCGGCGTCGTCCACGAGATGGTGGCCGGCACGGGCGGTATCACCGCCGGCGCGGCCGTCAAGGTCGGCGTCACCTCAGGTGCGGTGCTGCCGCTCGGCGCCGGCACGTTCGACCAGCGCGTCGGTATCGCACTCACGACGGCGGCCGCGGCCGCCAAGGTCCAGGTCCTGGGCCGGTAGGCCCCCAGGCACATCCCTCGAAGGAGCCCCCACCACTGATGGGGGCTTTCGCATGTAAGGAGACAGGCAGATGCCTGGAAGCTACCCGCCTCCGCCGCCCACCCTCGCGGGCGATCTGGAGACGATCAGCCGGTTCCTAAACTCGCCCACCGCCCTGCAGCGGCGGCTCAGGACGTTCCGCGACCTGCGGTTCGTGTCGGACAGGCTGCTGACCCAAAGGTTCCGCACGTCCGGCGGCGCGGTCCTGTACGAGATGAGCGAGCCGTTCGTCACCGACAGGGCGGTCACCGCGGTCGGCGCCGGCTCGGAATACCCGTCGGCGAATCTGCCGACCGGCACCGCCGGAATCGCCGCCGTGAGCAAGTGGGGCCAGAAGGTCCCGATCACGGACGAGGAGATCACGCGGAACGTGTACGGCGGCGCGGCCGTCGACCGGAACTTGCGCAAGGTGGTCAACTCGATCATCAAGCAGGTCGACAGCGTGACGATGAGCGCGATCGGCAGTGCGGTGACGCAGACGTTCGACGTCACCGCGAGCGCGGGCGTCGCCTGGACTGGCGCGACGCCGACCATCCTGCGCGACATCCTCGAGGCCAAGGCCGTCGTGGTCGGACTCAACCTCGGCTACATGCCCGACACCCTCGCCTTGAACGACACCGCGTACGCGATCGTCATGTCTGACGAGAAGATCACGAATGCGCTGCGCCGGGAGACCATGGACTCTCCGGTGTACACGGGAGAGGTCGAGGTCATCGCCGGGCTGCGGATCGTCGTCTCCCCGGCCATCACCACACCGACGGTGCTGGACAGCACGCAGCTGGGCGGCATGGCGGACGAGCAGGCCAACGCCCCTGGCTACGCCATGTCGGATCTGGCCGTCCAGGTCAAGTCCATCCGCGTCGACAGCGCCGACAAGTGGGACCTGCAGGGCCGCCGCCTGACGGTGCCGGTCGTTCAGGAGCCTGGCGCGGCCGTCGAGCTCATCAACACCGGCGTCTAGGAGGTGCCGGTGGATCGCTACAGGGTGATCGCCCCTTACGTCATCGCTCGTACAGTGACGCAGGACGGCGTGCGCATGGTCGGGCTCGGCGAGGGGGCGCTGGTCCCCGATGACGTGCCTGCGGAGTGGCTGGCCCACCACCTGCGCAAGAAGATGATCGAGAAGGTGGCATCGGCTGAACCGCCCGCCCCGCAGACTCCGGCCACGCCGCCGGAGTCGACCGGGGAAGGCGAGGAGGCGGACGGTCCCGGCTTGCCCGCTCCGCCGCCTCCGACCGGGCCTGGCTCCAGTCAGAAGGCGTGGGTGGACTACGCCGTCGCGCGCGGCCTGTCACGCGAGGAGGCCGCCGCCATGTCACGCGACGAGCTCATCGCAGCCCTGCGCGAGGGCTGACCGGTGGCCGACTACACGCCGCTCCAGACGGTCAACCAACTGCCCTTCACGAGCACCGCTTCGGCGTCCATCGTCGGAGGGCAGCAGGTCGAGGTGTCGGGCAGCGGATCCCTCGCGCCAGCCGCGGCCGACAGCGTCAAGGCGGTGGGCGTCGCCGCACATGATGCGGCCAACGGGGGCCGGGTCACCGTGCACCCGCTGGCCGGGGTCGTGCACGAGCTCGTCGCCGGCGCGGGCGGGGTTACGGCCGGCCAGGCAGTGAAGGTGGGCGCGACTGCCGACACCGTGCTGCCCCTGGCCGGTGGTGCGCTCGGCATGCAGACCGGGGTCGCGCTCACCTCGGCCGCCGCTGGGGCGAAGGTTCAGGTACTCGGCGCTGCGGCGGCCTCGGGGAAGCCGCTCTTCGCATCCGCGAGCCTCAACTTCGGTTCGATCGCTGCCGCAGGCCAGCTCGAGCTCACGATCGCGGTCACGGGGGCTGCGGTGGGGGACACGGTGGCGCTGGCTCCGCCGGCCGCGGTGGAGGCCGGGCTGGTGTGGGCTGGGCGTGTCTCTGCCGCGAACACGGTGACGGTGCGCCTGGCGAACATCACGGCTGCCGCGGTCGACCCTGCGGCGGCCACGTGGGGGGTCACCGTCTTCAAGGCGGCCTGACCCATCCAGGCGTGGCCCTGGCCGGCGTGCGCTCCCCTTCGCCGCCGGCCAGGCCACCACCACAACATAGGAGGGGATCGTGGCCGAACCCTGGACGCCCACGTTGGAGCAGGTGGCCGACCATGTCCCCACCCGCACCCGGCCGATCGAGCCGCCCGGCTCGACGGAGTACCTCAACACGTTCACCGCGCAGACCACGCCGACCGACGAAGCGGCGCGCCGGCACATCGCCGCCGCCGTGGTAGAAGTGCTCGGCGCGGCCGGCGGCAGCATCCCTGCCACCCCGGCCTTCCTGCAAGAGCTCGCATCAGCAGCAGCCGCGCTACGCACCGCCGCCTCGATCGAGTTGGCATACCCGAACCGCGATGCGGACGTCAGCGTCGCCGACCAGCTCGACCAGCGTGCCAAGGACGCCCTGCAGCGGCTGATCGACGCCATCAATGACCAGGGCTCAGGCCCCGAGGGCAGCCTGTTGCCTGTCTGGTCGATGCCCGATCCGGTCTGGTACGGCGACTACCCGCTCTGAGGAGGCCGCTGTGCTGATCGTCTGGAACGAGCCCGAACTCTGGCGGGTGCTCAAGTCATACGAAGGGCCGGTCGGTCTGCAGATCGCGAAGCTGGCCCGGCAGGTCACCCGCACATCCAAGCGCTACGCCAACGTCAGCCCCGCCGGGGACATCGAGGCGGGCCGGCCGCCCGGCTACATGCGGTCGAAGATCCGATGGGACCGCGGCCGCGATCTGATCGGCGTCTACGCCGACATCTCCTCACCCGCCCGTACCGCTCGCGACAACGCCCCGTACGGGCTGTTCATGGAAGTCGGCACGCGCCCTCACCGCATCGAGCCGAAGCGCCCGGGTGGCTGGCTGCACTGGACGGACAAGACCGGCCCGAAGTGGGCGCGGGTGGTCAATCACCCGGGCACGCGTCCGTACGCCTACCTTCGGCGCGCTCTCTACCAGCTGCGCGGGGCCTGACCCGATGCCGCGCGTTGCAGCCGTGACCGCTGTCTTGAAGTGGGTCAACGGCCATCCGACCCTGGCTGGCAAAGGCAGGCCGCTCAGTGGCGGTGCCTTCCGCACTATCCCGACTCGGTCACCGGCGACCGGCTGCTACGTGCTGCTGTACCGGCTCGACGGCGCTGACGCGCTCAACGCCGAGGAGCCCGCGGACCAGGCTCGTATCGCCGGCGTGGTGTACGGCCCCGACGACGAGGCGGCCGAGCTGGCGGCCACTGCGTACGCAAACGCCATCGCTGCCCTCACCGGCATTCCGACCGCAATGGGCGGCGCCACCTGCCTCGTGGCCGATGACGTCGTCGGCCCCCAGCTGATCGACAACAGAGCCGGCAACGGCGAGCAGTACGCGTATCAGGTCGACGCGACCTTCTACCTCATCCCTGGAGAGTGACATGGCGGCTCTACCCCTGCAGGTGCTGATCCCGGACGGGTCGGCATCCACCCTCGTGGCCGCGGCCGGCGGCGGCGACACCGCGCCGACCGGCGACAACGTGTTCCTTGAGGTCAACAACGCCAACGCGGCCACCCGCACCCTGGTCATCGCGACACCGGGCACCGTCAGGGGCTTGACCATCCAGGACCGCAGCATCCCCATCCCGGCTGGCGAGCGGTGGAAGATCCCGCTCCCGTCCAGCCTGTACGCCGGTGCGGACGGTCAGGCGAGCATCACGTACACCCCTGACGCGGCCAGCGTCACCGTCGGCGTCTTCAGGGCGGTGTGATGGCCCGCGCGATCAGACCCGAGACGACCACCGCGCAGCTGGAGGCGCCGGCCGCGCCGCCGTACTACATCGCCACTCAGTCGCTGTACATCGGCGCCGCCCGCGCACACGCCATCGGCGACCGTGTGCCGCCCGAGCACGTCGAGAGGTTCGGCTGGGCGCACAAAGTCCGCCGGCCCGATGAGGCAGAAGCCGCCGCACCTGCTCCTGTTCCCACCGTTCAGCCTGCGACCGACGAGGGCCAGGCCCCCACCGCCAGCACAGAGAAGGAAGGGTGACCCATGGCCCGTGGCAAGCCGCAGGCAATCAGTCTCGGCCCCGGATACCTGTACCTCGCGCCGCTCGGGACGACCGAGCCGACCAACCTGACCACGCCGTGGGCGAGTGTCAGCGCCGCGTGGACTGAGCTCGGCTACACCAACGAGGGCAGCGAGTTCACCTACGAGCTCGAGTCGGAGCCGGTCGTCGTCGCCGAAGAGCTCGACCCGGTCGCTATCGCGCTGACCGGCAGAAACATGGGCGTCAACTTCGCGCTCGCACAGATCACGGCCAGCAACTTGAAGGTCGCGATGAACGGCGGCACGATCACCGCCGGAACGGGCATCGTGACCTTCGAGCCGCCGGAGCTCGGCCAGGAGACGAACGTCATGATCGGGTTCGAAAGCGAAGATCACAGCGAGAGGTGGGTGTACCGGCAGTGCCTGTCGCAGGGCCAGATCGGCATCCCCCGCCGCAAGGGAGCCGACAAGGCCTTGATCAACTGTGAATTTTTGATGACCAAGCCCGAGGCGCTCACGCCCTTCAAGGCCATCCTCGAAGCACCGCGGAGGGCCTAACCCATGGTGAAGCGCTCCTATACCTCCCGCAGCGACCAGCAGTCCAGCGCCGCCCTGCCGTCGCTGGAGTTCGACCTCGACGGCGTCACCTGGGTCTGCGAATCCGCCGTCAGCATCCTCGACTTGTCGGAGTACGCCCGGCTTGCCCAGCGCGGCGTCGACGCCGAAAGCCCTGAGGGCATGGCCATCCTGGCCGACGTCTACTCCGGGCTACTCGGCGACCAGACCTACCAGCGGTTCCGGGCGCACTGCCGCAAGAACCGCACGGACGGCCAGATCCTGGTCCAGATCCTCGGCGACCTGATCACGGACGGCGCCGAGCGCCCTACACAGAGGCCCTCGGACTCGTCCGCTGGGCCAGCGACCGCGCCGGCTACTGCGAAGGTCGTTTCGCTCTCCAGGGGCACCGTCGAGGAAGTCCCGATCGAGCAGGTGCAGCAGCAGGAGACGGAGACGGTGCCTACGCCGGCAGCCGTCTCCTACGGCTGACCGACCTGCCCCTGGCCGACCACCTCGACGTGATCCATGCGTGCTGGATCGACTGGTACACCAACCTCCTGCAGACCCAGGCCCTGCTTGCCGTTGCGGGTGCCGAGGACGTCAGCGCGGATCCCCACGCCGCGTTCGCCGACGCGTACGGGACCGCGCCCAAGCAGGACCGTGAAGAGCGCAGGCAGATGATCGAAGCGCTCATAGCCGCCGCCGGATAGCCCACCACCAGAGAAGCCCGGCGGGGGGTGCGATGGCTACCCCGCTCGCCGAGGCGTTCGTCCGCGTCCGCGCCGACACGTCCTCCTTCAAGGACGACATCCGCGATGGCCTGCGCGGAGTCGGCGACGACGCCGGGGCGGCAGCCGGGGAACGGCTCGGCGACCGCATGGCCGAACGCGCCGCGGCCCGACTGCGGGACTCGCGCGGCCGGTTCGCGTCGGCGGCCGCCGACATCGGCGACGACGGTGGCGAAACGGCGGGCCAGTCCTTCGGCCGCCGGATGGCCGAAGAGGGCGCCGTCCGCCTCGGCAACGACGGCAACACCTTTGTCCCCGTCGCGCAGAAGATCGGCGACGATGCCGGCGCCGCTGCCGGGCAGGCGTTCGGCCGGCGATTTACGCAGGACGCCCGGGGGCGATGGCACGACGAGCGCGGCCGGTTCGTCAGCGAGGCTGAGGCTACCGGCGAGGAGACCGGCCGGGGGTTCAGTCGCGGATTCCAGCGAGGTAGTGCTGCCGCGGGCGGCCTCGGCGATGTGCTGCGCCGGATCGGGGAGCTCGGCCGTCAGGCGCTCGAGGGGATACTGCCATCGCTCGGTCGGCTAACTGCGGGACTGGGGTCGACGGCCACCGTGGCGGGCAGCGTGGCTGCGGGGGTGGCCACGCTCGGCGCCGCGGCGGCGTCGTCGGCGGGGTACTTGGTCACGTTGGCCGCCGAGCTGGCGCCGCTGGCCGGGCTCCTGGCCGCGTTGCCGGGGGTTGTGCTCACCGGGGCGGCGGCGTTCACCACGTGGAAGTTGGCCACGTACGGCGTCGGCCAGGCGATGCACGCCCTGTGGGCGGGCGACGGCAAGATGCTTGAGGAGGCGCTGAACAAGCTCACCGGCAGCGCGAGGAACTTCGTCACCGAATTCCAGGAGGGCGCCCTCCCCGCGCTGAAGAACTTCCAGGCGGCGGCTCAAGAGGGATTCTTCTCCCAGCTCAGCGGCTCGCTTGAGAACTTCGCCAAGTCGCTCGAAGGGCTCAAGCCCCACATCGCGGGACTCGCCACCGAGTTTGGTGCGCTGGTGCGCGAGGCCTTGGTCTTCGCGACGGCCGAGCAGAGCGTCCTCCAGTTCAACTCGGTCCTCGACAACACGGGGAGCTTGGTCTTCGCCCTGCGTACCTCACTGCAGCCGCTGCTGCGCGGGTTCGTGGACCTCGGGACGGTCGGCTCCTCCTGGCTCGCCAGTCTGTCGGGCGGCCTCACTGAGAACTTGACCAAGTTCGGCCAGTGGATGAGCCAGATCGCGGCGTCTGGCCAGGCGTGGCAGTGGATGGACGGCGCGCTCGCCGTCCTCAAGCAGCTGGGCGCGGTCGCGAAGGACGTCGGCGACATCGTGTCCGGAGTCTTCAAAGCGGCCAGGGACGCCGGCACGGGCGCGCTCGGCGTGCTCGGCCAGATCGTCGACAAGTTCGCCCAGTGGGTCAACAGCACCGAGGGCCAGGACGTGCTCGTCACGGTCTTCCGGGCACTGGACGAGGTCGGCCGCGCGCTGGTCCCGGTGCTGTCCGCGTTGGGGAAGGCAGTGGCCAAGATCGCTCCCGAGGCGGCCAAGGTCGCGACCGCGTTGGGTCCCGTGCTGGCGGACGCGATCACCGTGCTCGGCAAGGGGATCGCGGCCCTAGGCCCCGGCCTGGTCAAGATGGTCGAATCCTTCGGCCGCATGGTCACGGCCATCGGACCCCTGGAGCCGCTCGGCGCGGCGATCGGCGACATCTTCGCTGCGCTTGGAGAAGCCCTGGCGTTGATCGTCCCCGAGCTGGCGGAGATCGCGTTGGCGCTGGCCCCTGCTCTGGCTGCCGCCCTGCGGGCGCTCGGTCCCGCCCTGGCCGCCCTGGGACCCGGCCTGGTCGCCATCGCGGAGAACCTGGCGAAGGCGTTCGCATCGCCGCCGGTGCAGGCCGGGCTGCTGGCGCTGGGTAAGGCGTTGTCGGATCTGGTGATCGCTGCGGCGCCACTGATCCCGCATCTGACGCAGATCGCGGGCATCCTGCTGCAGGTACTGGGCGGCGCCTTGACGAACCTGGGCGTCGCGCTCGCCCCGATCATCGCTGCTCTCGCGTCCGCGCTTGAGCCCGCCCTGGTGGCAATCTCGGACGCGCTGGCCACCATGATCCCGTTCATGGAGCCGATCTATAAGGCGTTCGGCGACATCGGCGCGGCGCTGATCACGCAGCTGCTGCCGCCGCTGATTGACCTGATTCCCGTGATGATCAATTCGCTCATCCCCGCGTTCGCCCAGCTCGCGAGGGATATACAGCCACTGATTCCGCTGCTGGCCGACTTGGCGATCAAGTTTGTCCGGGACCTCCTTCCCGCGCTGCTGCCGATGCTGCCCGAGCTGTCGAAGATATCGATCGAGATCGCCCGAATGGGGATCGTCCTGGCCCAGCTGGTCGCCGACGTCGCCCCGTACATCGAGCGGATCATCGCGATTTTCCAGCGCATGTACGACATCTTGGTGGGGAATTCGATCATCCCCGACTTGATCAACGGCATGACGCGCTGGTTCCGGGACGGCGTGAAATGGATCGCGGACATCGTCTCGTGGTTCGGCCGGCTCCCAGACATGATCGCCACGTGGCTGGGCCAGGTCCTCACGTGGGTCCAGACCCGATGGAATCTGATCAAGAACTACATCGCGATGAAGATCGACGAGATCCGCGGCAAGATCGCCGACGTGCTCGGTCAGATCTCCGAGAAGTGGAACAAGATCTGGAACGACCTGAAGACCTTCGCCAGCACAAAGTGGGCCGATATCAAGAACGCTGTTACGGGCGGGATCGAATCGGTACGGCAAACCATCTCCAACGTCCTCGGCCAGATACTCCAACGCTGGAATGAGGCATGGGGCAACGTCCGAACCGCCGTCGCCTCCGCCTGGAACAACATCCGCACCGCGGTCAGCCAAGGCATCAACAACGTTCTCACCCTCGTCCGCGATTTGCCAGGACGGATCGTCAGCGCGCTCGGCAATATGGGCAGTCTCCTCTACAACGCGGGCCGAAATCTGGTGATCGGATTTTGGAACGGAGCCGTCTCCCTATGGAATTGGCTCGTCAACAACTTTCAGTCACTCTTTGGGGGACTCGCCGAATGGGCGAAACGCATTCTCGGAATCAATTCGCCTAGCCGAGTATTCGCCGCTATCGGCAAGGGAATCCCCGAAGGCGTCGTCGTCGGCATGGACGCCGGACGCCCGATGCTCCAGGCTGCTGCCCAGCGCATGGCGGACGCCACCGTGGGCGCGTTCACCGCGCCAGCGTCGCCGCCCCCCGCCTTCCCAGGGACATTCGGCACACCCGCCGCGTCGACTGGCGCAGCGGCACCACGCGTGATCACCGTGGAGAACATCAACCTGCAGGGCGTCCTCGACCCGTCGAACCCGGTCTCGTATCGGCGGACGGTGGAGCAGCTGCGCGAGGCGATCCGCGAGCTCGAGCGGGAGGTGTACGCGAATGGCTGACCTCCAGCTCGGCAGGCTGACTCTCCGGGAGACGATGAGCTTCACCGAGTCGGCTTATCAGGGCTGGTCGTTGCATATCAACGGGCTCGAGGTATGTCCGATGCTCACCCGGGAGGAGACCTGGGACCGCTTCGACGGTGTGCTCGGCGGCCAGGGCGCGCTGGTGCAGGCGGTGTGGGAAGAGAAGCAGGAGCGGAACGGCTACTACACCATCTCGTCGGCCTCAGGCGAAGTGAAGGACCGGAAGCGGCAGGGCATCACCGAGATCGCCTGGAAGATCAGTCTTCAGCGGCATGGCAGAGACACCGACGTCGACCTCGAGAGCAGGCTGAGCGGCGCCGTCCGGCAGAACGATTTCAGCCTGGTCGGTGAGAGGTGGAGCGCGCCAGCCATCGGCGCCTACGCCTACTACACGGGCCCCGCCGCGCCCGGGCTGCTGACCCGCACGAGCACGGACGGGGACATCACGGTGTACCGCGGAATCCCCGTCGGAGTGAACCCGCGGTGGGGCTGCCGCGTGGAGGACTTCCTGCGCGGTCGCGTTCGGGTACTGTCGCTCGGTACCGAGCGGGTAGGCACCGCGCACCCCCTCGTGACCGACGACTGGGAGATGTCGAACGGGCTCGTCCGGGTACGTCCACTCACCTCCGGCGGCAGCCTCGAGGTGGCCAGCTTTACCGCTGCCGCGTGGCGGCCGAAGGTCTGGTGGATCGATGTCGGCGGAATCCAGGTCGGCTCATGGGACTCAGCGAGCGTGCTGAGGAACGACCTGGAGCAGTGCGTCGTGCGACTCGCCGCGGCGCGCAGCCCGGTGGGCCGCGTGTACCTAGACCTGACGCTCCGGCGCGGCAGCCGGATCATAGAGGCCTTCCTGCAACGAGGTGACTCCGGCACGCTGGCGGCATACCTGGCGACGGCGGAGACGCTGACGAACAACACCGGGTACCTGGTGCGCAGCTCCGACGACGCTGACGGCAACCGGGTCACGATCGGTTCCGCCAGGTCGTACACGCCGCAGGCGAACGGAGGCCTGACGAAGTCGAGCGTGACGGTGCTCGACTTCTACCTCGGCGTCGTGGCCGGCGGAGCGGCTGCCGTCGCGGGCGACCAAGGGCAGCACCTCAGGGATCAGTACATCGGCGCTTTGCCGGAAACCGTCGCGGCTGTGAGGAGGTGACGAGGTGCCGGTCACCGAAGTCTTGATGGGGCTCGGCTCGTGGAAGCTCACGCTCCTCGAGGAGACGCCCCGCGCCATCCTCGATCAGCTGCAGTACTTCGGACACCTGGCGTTCATCCCGGGCAGGCTGAACCCCCTGGAGTACGGCGACCAGCTGCTCACGATGGCGCGCTACGTGGGCGTGCTCACCGGCAAGGATGTTGACCACATCCGCAAGACCATCGACGGCCAGTCCACGGCCGTCTGGCTCGGCGACGCGGACGACAAGGGCGACATCCTGGAGGCGCCCGTCCAGATCAACAACTTGACCTTCGCCGACGCGATCAGGGCCATCCTGGGGAGCGGCACGGCCGTCGTCGAGGGCACGCTGTACTCGGTGCCGGGCACGTACAAGGGCCGCCACGTCTGGCAGTCCAAGCGCAAGGCCGTGGACTACATCTGCTCGACGATGGGCGCCGAGTGGAGGGTGACGGGCGATTGCCGGCTTGACGGGGGCCTGGCGACCGACCTGTACAACGAAATCCCTGACACGGTGATCGTCCGGCGCAGGCCGAATCGGCATACCGACGGCGATGACCTGACGATGCACGGCCTACGTGGTGACATGGGCGTCGCCCAGGACGTCGACGACTGGACATCTCGCCTCGTGCTCCTAGCCGAGGGCGAGGGCGACGCGATCGTCACCGGCGCGGCCAACAACCCCAACAACCCGTACAAGGACCTGCGCGGCCAGCCGATCAAGCGGACGCGAGTGATCAGCGAGAGCACGACGGCGCCGGGGAATGCGCAGACTCGCGCCGAGGTCCAGTTGAGCAAGTTCGTCTCCACCCGCAACGCGATGCGCCTGACCACGGACGACTACGACGTGGTCGGGGCCTTCAGCGTGGGCGACTGGGCTTGGGTGTTCGACCCGGACACCGACCTGGTGGACCCGGACAACGAGATCGTCTTCAGAGGCGAACGCATCAATCCCGTCAAGCTGAGAATGGCTGGCGCAAGCTGGCCAATCCGAGAAGGCATGACAGTCGCCTACCGGGACCTCACTGGCGGCTGGCACGACCTCACCCCCTTCGTGGACTGGGAGGGCGGGGAGACGACGATTGATGTCGGCGACCTGCTCCGGGCCCTGTCGAGCGGCGGTACGGAGCCCGTCGGGCCGCGTCCGATTCCGGACAGCACGATCCCCGGCGTCGTGAGCTGGGATCTGCCTTTCGAGTCTGGTGTGTATGAGGCGACGGATGGCACAACCCGGGCGAAAATGCTGGTGTCGTGGCTGCTGCCACTTAACTCGGACTCCTCGACGATCCTCGACGGCGACCACTACGAGGTCCAATTCGGGGTGTCCCCGGCCGCCGAGTGGCAGACGGCCTATGCGCCGTGGGGCAGCCTGCAGGCGATGATCTGGGACTTGTCTCCCGGCGTGGTCTACGACTTCAGGATTCGCGCGGTCGACTCCAGCAATCATCAGGGCGAGTGGTCGATTATCGAGACTGCGACCGCGAGCGCTGACACGATACCGCCGTCGACGCCGGCCGCGCCGGCGGTGGCCGCGTCGTTGATCGCCATCCAGGTATCGCACACCCTCGGTCAAGCCTCCGGGGGCGAATGGAATCTCGAGTTGGACCTCGATCACCTCGAGGTCCACGTCGGCTCAACCGCTGGTTTCACCCCTGACGAGACCACGCTGCGCGGCAAGATCGCGGCCAATGCGGGGATGATGCAGGCCGAGATCGCCGCGGTCGGCACCGTCCCCGAGAGCGACACCACCCTGCGCCAGGTCAAAGTGATCGCGGTCGATACTGCAGGCAACCGCAGCGCGCCGTCAGCGGCGGCGGGCGTGACGGCCCTGCTGATCGACGACTCGCATATCACGTCGCTGACGGTCGACAAGGTGGCGGCTGGGACGGTCTCGGCGAACTGGCTGTTGGGTGCCAGCATCAGAACCGCCTCGAGCGGCCAGAGGGTGGAGCTCAACGAAACCGGACTGCATGGCTACGACAGCGGCAACAACGAGCTGGTGACGCTGTCCAACACCGGTTCGTTCACGCTGCGATCGGCGGCGTCTGGCTCCCGGGTACAGCTCGACAGCGCGGGCCTGCGGGTGTTCAACGGGTCGACTGAGATCGGCAACCTGTCGTCCGCGGGCTCGTTTACGTTAAGGTCAGCGGCCAGCGGAGCCCGAATCGATCTGTCCAGTGCCAGCGGTCTGTCTCTCTTCAATTCGGGCGGCACGCAGACCGTTTCGTTAAATACGAATGGCCTTTTCACTCTGCGCTCTGGTGCGACAGGAGCGCGTATCGAGCTTGATCAGAACGGCCTGCGAGGCTACAACAGTTCGGGCGCGCAGACTTTCAGCCTCGCTTCCGCCTCTGGCGACGTCAACATCGTTGGGCGGCTCACAAGCACCACAAGCGGCGTGGCGAAAAGGCTCGTGATCAACCCCGATTTCGCCATTGAGCCCGAGATCCGGTTTTACGAGGATGAGTTCACGTACCATTACATCCACTCCGCGACCCTCGGCGGCGATAACGTCCTGCAGATTCAGTCGGCGCCAATCAGCGGCAGAAAATATGTCGTTAGCTGCAACCCAACCGACAGCAATTTTGTGGGCCTGGCAGACTACGTCGGGAGTGGCACCATCTCCGGCATAACCTGTGTGGCTGACGGGCGTGTGTTCATCATTGGCACGGGAGCCACCAGCCCTGGAGGCGCGTTCAACTGGGAGGTGCAGTCTGGTCCTGGCAACGGGATGTTCCGCTCCTTCTGGAACGGCAGCAACATCCAGTTCGTCCGCAACGACACGAACACCGTCGTCAAGACGTTCATCATCGACCACCCGTCCGATCCCGGCCGGTACCTGGTCCACGCGACCACCGAGAGCCCGTACAACGGCGTGGAGTACTGGGGCGAGGTGGAGCTCGATGAGGACGGGATCGTGGATGTGGAGCTGCCGGCCTACTTCGAGGACCTCACGTCGCCGGAGGGGCGGGCGGTCTTCCTTAGCTGTCGGGATGTGCCGGACGGCGTGTCCGCGACGTACCCGGTCGACGGCCGCTTCACGATCTCTGGCACGCCCGGACGCCGCGTGTTCTGGCTCGTGAAGGCCATCCGGAAGGACGTGCCGCCTCTGCTGGTCGAGCCGCTCCGCGCAGATGTGGATATCCACGGCAGCGGCCCGTACCGCTACTACACGATCAAGGAGCCGAATGTCTGAGCAGCCTGGGCAGAACACGCCCGTATCGATCGCCGCCACGCTGGCCGTTACTCAGCGGCAGCGCAACAACGCGCTGGACGAGAACGCGATGCTGTGGGCCCACGTTGAGCAGCTGACGGCAGAGCGTGACCGGCTCGCCGCCGAGCTCGAGCAGCTGCGCGGCGGCGGCGAGGATCAGGGCTTGTCCGCCGTCACCGTGCACACCCCGAACGGCGAGTCGATCTTGGCCTCGCGTACCACCTGACCGTCGATCTTGATCCGGCATGTGATCGTGCCCTTGTCGCCGGCGTTCTGCACCCACAGGTACAGGTGCGGCTGCCCGCCGTCGTAAGCGAGTTCCTTCACGTAGGGCAGCGGTACGCCACGCTCCTGTGAGATGCGGAAGTCCTGGCTGTAGGTGATGTTCCCTGCGGAGGTGGCGCCGTCCGTGCCGACCGCCTCAAGCGTCACCTTGTGCTCGCCGCTCGCGGCCGGTGCGCTGGATTGGCCCGGCTGCGTGCCGACATCGAGCCGACTCCGGGCCGGCCCAGGCGGCGGCGTCACGTTCGCCGCGTAGATGAACGACGAGATGACGCCCGTCCAGGACAGTGCCCAGAAGAGCAGCCAGGCGCCGGTGAGGAACCAGCCGAGGATCGTACCGGACAACGCCATGCCTCGCCCGTCGGTGCCGTCGCGGCGGATCTGGTTGAGTGCGACGTGCCCGAAGACGATGGCGAGGATGCTCGTGAATCCGCAGGTGATAAACCCAGTGATGCCGAGGATCAGGCTGGCGATGGCGAGCCCGTTCGTTTTGGGCGCTGGCGGTGGCTGCTCGTACCCGCCGCCGCCGTGGGTGGGCTGGCTGTAGGGCTGCGGCTGGTACGGCGGGGACGACTGCGGCCCGGAGTGGTAGTGCTGCCCGTATGGATCCTGTGACGGCTGGGGCGGGTAACCCATAGGGCGGCTCCTGATAGATGACGGGGACGCTGTGGGACGTTCCAAGCATGCGTCCGGTTTACCTAGATCACGTGTCCAGATCCGGACACCCGTAGCGTGCCGCCTCGCCAATCGGAGGATGCGCGCGAGGCGGCACCCCTTGACCACCACGGCTGCGGCCGTACGAGCCCCGCAAGGAGCCGTGATTGACCACCGGGAACTTCCTGCTCGACCTGGCCGCCGCACTCGCAGCCCTCGCTGCCGGGGTGGCCGCAGTTGTCTACCTCGTGTTTCGACCATTGCGCTGGGGGTGGCGGATGTTCCGCCGTGTGTCTCGATTCTTGGATGACTGGTTCGGCGTCGAGGCCAGCCCCGGCGTGGAGCGGCGCCCGGGCTTCCCTGAACGCCTCGCCGCGGTGGAGACGGAGACCAGCGCCGTGAAGGCGATCGTCTCCAACGGGCTCTCCCACCGTGTGGAGGACATCCAGCAGCGGGTGATCCGCGTGGAGGACTCCATGGCGGCACACCTCACGCAGCACACGGATCCGTAGATCTCACCGCTGACCTTCCCCTTGGCGACTGACCACCGCCACCAGGCTCCTGGCCCCAGCTCGACCGGGGGGTAGCTGGGGCCAGGACCCCCCGGGTTCAACCCCCTCACCTCGACTCGCTCACCCGCCCGCGGGTGTACGCGACCCGAAGGGGAGACCCAGTGTCCTGGACCATCCACCACGGCGACGCACTCGCCATCCTGCCCACCCTGCCCGACAACTCCATCGACCTGGTCCTAGCCGACCCGCCGTACAACTCCGGCGGCAGGACGAGCAGCGAACGAGCCCAGCAGACCGCTCGCGACAAGTACGTCTCCAGCGACGCCGGGCACGCCCTGGCCGACTTCGCCGGCGACAATCGGGACCAGCGTGGCTACACGTACTGGCTGACCCTGATACTTGCCGAGGCACTGCGCCTATCCCGGCCCGGCTCCTCCTGCTTGGTGTTTTGCGACTGGCGCCAGACAGCTGCCACCTCCGACGCGCTGCAGGCGGCCGGGTGGACCTGGCGCGGCATCATCCCGTGGCGCAAGCCCATCAGCCGGCCGCAGCGCGACGGCTTCCGCCGCGAGTGCGAGTACATCCTGTGGGGCAGCCACGGTGCTCCGGTTCGGCACGACACACCGATCTACTTGCCGGGCCTGGTGGAGGGCTCTCAGCCCCGCGGCCGCGAGCGCCAGCACATCACGCAGAAGCCCGTCAGCGTACTGCGCGAGCTCATGCGCATCTGCCCGGCTGGCGGGACGGTGCTCGACCCGTTCGCCGGATCCGGCTCCACCGGCGTGGCGGCCCTCGCCGAGGGCCGCTCGTTCGTCGGCGTGGAGCTGACCGAGCACTACGCCGACATCGCTCGCCAGCGCCTCGCCGAGGCCGAACACGGACAGGAGGAACGTTGAAGTTCGTACAGGCCGCCAAGCACGGCGGCGCCCAGAACCGAGTGACCAGGATCGTCATCCACGGCACCGTGTCGCCCTGCGTCGATGGCGGCGCGCGCAACGTCGCCCGCTACTTCCGGTCGGACAGGGCTGGCGGCAGCGCCCACTACATCGTGGACCCGGGTGAGACGATCGCCTGCGTACGCGAGGGCACCGTCGCCTACCATGCGCCTCCCAACACCGACAGCATCGGTGTGGAGCTGTGCGACCCGCAGAAAGGCCCGGCGTCGCGCTGGCGGGACGACAACCACGTGGCGATGCTCAAGCGCGCGGCCGTCCTGGTCCGGCAGATCGCTGCCCGCTGGGACGTTCCCCTGCGCCGCCTGTCCGCGGCCGAGGTGAAGGGCGGGAAGCGCGGCATCTGCGGCCATGTCGACGTCTCCCGCGCGTTCGGCCAGACCGACCACACCGACCCGGGCACCGCGTTTCCGTGGGACGACTTCATGGACCTGGTCCGCGGCGACGAGGAGGAGCCCGCGCCGCCGAAGGTGGTGGTGAGGGACGGCGTTCCGCAGTGGCCTGGTCGCACGCTGGCCGTGGCGGATCCGATGCAGCGCGGCGACGACGTGAAGACGTGGCAGGCCAAGATGTCCAAGCGCGGTTGGGACATCGACGTCGACGGCTGGTACGGGCCGGACTCCCGGACGGTGTGCCGCGGCTATCAGCGGGCGACTGGCCTGCCGGACACGGGCGAGGTGGACCGGGCCACGTGGGAGATGACGTGGTCCTGGCGGCCGCCGGCGGCAACGTGAGCGCCGGTGTGGGCATGCCCGCCCTACTGCATCTCGACGCGTTCGCTCGCGAGGTCGAGCAGGCTTTCGGGCACCTGCCCTATCTCGTCGGGTCGGCCGCGCGCGGCAAGACGTGGCGGGACGTGGATGTGCGGCTGATGCTGCCCGACGACGAGTTCGACGCCCTGTTCCCGCAGTTCCACGCACCGGCACCTGGCCGCCTGGACAATCGATGGGCGCTGCTGTGCGCGGCCATCTCCGAGCTCGGCCGCACGCGTACCGGACTACCGATCGACTTCCAGATCCAGCGCACGAGCGACGCCAACGAGCGCTACGACGGCGTCCGCCATGCGCTCGGGCTCAGCGTCAGCTGGACCGCCTGATGCTCGATGACTTGGCCCGGCTGTACCTCATCAGGGGACGGTACGGGCCACCTACCTGCGGCGACTCCGCCCAGGTTCCTGTTTTCCGCCCTCGTCCGAGGGCCGTCCCCCGAGGAGGGACAGTGACGCACATTTCCGATCGGACCCCGTTCGCCGTGCGCTATCCGTTGATGGTGCGTGGTGCGGTCGCCCTGGTCCTGATGGGCCTGGCTCGGCTCGGTATCGCGCTGGGTTGGATCCCGCCGGAGTGGGAGCTGACCGAGACGGGTGTCGAGCAGCTCTTCGACGCCGCGCTCTTCGCGTGGGCGTGGTTCAGCAGCCAGAGGAAGGTCACGCCGGTGTCCGACCCGCGGGACAACTACGGGCGGCCGCTAGTCGTTCAGGGCCGGGTGGAGCCGAGATAGCTGGTCACGCTGTTGCCAGGCGGGAATAGCCGGCGTAGCGTCCTGACGACGCCTGGGACGGAACGCCCCCGCTCCTCCTTCGGGAGGGCGGGGGCGTCTTCGTGCGTTCGGGCGCAGAGCTTCAGGGCAGCCATACGTCCTGGCCGCCCGGCGTCACGATCATCCGGTACTCGCCGCGACCCGGCCGCCCGGCCCGCAGCCACTCCATGAACGCGGCCTCCAGAGCCGTCCACAGCTGGCGGTCGCCACTCTGGACAACGTGCGTTTCCTCGCCCGGGCGGAAGGTCGCGATCGCCCAGCCGTCCCCGCGCAGGTCCCGCAGCCGCATGACCCACGTCCAGTCGTCGTCCTGCTGCTCCCAACCGGCCGTACTGATCGCGATGTGCGGCGCGGCGGCGGCCAAGTTCAGCCCGAACCCCTGATTGAGAGCCGCCCACGCCGCCCGCGGATCCACCCGCGTCGTGCCCTCGACGCCATCCTCCGAGTACGGCGGCCAACTGTCCCTGCGCTGGGAGCGCAGCATCATGAACCCACAGCCGCCATGGAAACTGCCCACGGCGGTGCCGTCGTCGAGCACATCCAGGCGCAGCTGCTCACCCCACTGACCATGCGGCAGCATGTACGGCATCACAATCGAGCCGCCCGGCCGGGTCTGCTCCACCCACTCGTACGGCACATGGCGCACGCCACACGTGACATGGACCCGATCGAACGGGGCCCGCTCCGGCACGCCGAGCTCACCGCCGCCCACCAGCGTGGCCGGAGCCATGCCAGCCGCCTTGAGATTCTCGGCGGCCACCGCGGCGACAGCCTCATCCACCTCGATCGTGGCGACCTGGTCATCGCCCAACCGCCACGCCAGCATCGCCGCTGTCCACCCCGTGCCGGTGCCGACCTCCAAGACCCGTTGATGGGAGTCCAGCTCCAGCAGGCGCAAGAACTCCATCACCACGTGCGGCGACGAGTTCGAGGAAGTGAGATGCGCGCGCCTGTCGGCCACATCCGCGCCGCCGTCGCCGCGCTGCGTGATGATCGCGCAGTTGGAGTAAACGGCGTCCCACCAGGCATCGGGGTCGGCGCCGCGGTCAATCAGCTGGCTGGGCCGGTCGTCCTGCGGCTCCGCCCACGCGCGAGGCGGTATGAAGAGGTGACGAGGCACCTCGCGCAGCGCATCCAGCCATATGCGGCTGTCGCGGTCGGCCGGGTCGAGCACGCTTGCGTCGATCAGGTAGCTGGCCAGCTGCTGCGTGCGGGCCTCGTACCATGTGGTGTCGCCTGGCATGATCACCTCTTCGGCGGTGTGACATCGGGCTTGCACGGGTTTTTCGGCTTACACGACTCGTTGGGGTTGCATCTCGTCTGCGGGACGCAGCCGTCCTTCTCCGGCGGGCACTGGTCCTGGCCTGGGTGGCACTGCGGTTCGCACGGTGGCCGGCACGCGTCGGGCTGTGCTGGGCGGATCACGTGCCTGGCCGTCTGGTGCGCCTGCTCTGCTAGGGACGCTAGCGAGTCGGTACGGATGTCGCCAGCGGAAAGCCACCTTGCGAGGGGGCAGGGCGCGACGGTGCCGTCCGGGAGAACGGCGACTTTGCCGTCTCCGCACCTGCCGCACAGCTCGGAGGCATCGCAGGCGCGCCGGGCGGGCCGGCCGAGGAGCCGCATCCGGTCGAGGCCGACGTTGGTGACGCCGAGTTGGGCAAGCTGGGCCTGGGCCTGCTTGATGCGTTGTCCGTCGCCGAGGTCGATCAGGCCTACGCGGAGCGGGATGCCCATCGCCAGCGCCTGACTGATGTTGGTACGGGTGCGGTGCAGGGTCTTGCGGCCGGTGATCTGCCGGTGCTGCGCGGGGTCGTCGGTGTAGTAACTGGTGGCGAGCCGGACGCCGGGCTGG
Organism: Nonomuraea sp. 10N515B; assembly: GCF_052245915.1. Classification (NCBI taxonomy): domain Bacteria; kingdom Bacillati; phylum Actinomycetota; class Actinomycetes; order Streptosporangiales; family Streptosporangiaceae; genus Nonomuraea; species Nonomuraea sp. 10N515B. Next base: position 112,644 of record NZ_JBQQBQ010000013.1, on the reverse strand, counting down.
GCGAACGTTTCCCACATGGCGGGGGTGACGTGTACGAGGTTCGTGTACACCTCCACCTCGACGCCTCTGGCGAGGGCGTGCGCGACCAGCCCGGGGAGTCCGGCATACAGGGTGGGCTCGCCACCGATCGTCTGCACGAGGCGCGTGCCGAGGGCGGCGGCCTGGTCGACGACCCGGATCCAGTCGTCGTAGCCCATGCTGCCGTCGGTGCCGCTCGGACCGGAGTCGGCGTAGCAGTGGACGCATTCGAGCTGGCAGCGGCCAGTGAGCTCGAGCCAGAGGAAGCCGAGGTCAGGCTCGGGGGGTGCGATGGTCATGTGGGGCCCCTTTCTACTCTCTCGGGAAGCTGGTGGATGGTGGCCCCGCACTCGGAGGACCCCGTCTGGGTCAGATGTGGGGCGGGGTTGGCGCGGGGCCACCGCCCGGCCCGCCGCGGGATCCGCACCTTTCATCACCGCGGCGGGCCGGGGGGCTGGGAGAATGGCGTGCCCGCCTGACTCCTGAACAGGTAGGACACCTGCCAGGCCAGCGCAGACGCGAGCTCGATGGGGTCACGGCCCTGAACCCGTGCAAGGACGCCGGCCGCCTGCATGGCCGTGGTGAGCGGGCGACGTAGATCGGCGACCCACCACAGGCATCCCGACGAGTCGTAGCCGTACCAGATCTCCCAGCCCGGATATGTGGTGCGGAGAACATCGAGCTGGCGAGGTTTCAGGTCTGGGGGCAGTTGCGCGCTCGTTTCGAGGACCGCCGCCAACTCGTCGTCGGTCAGCACGCCGTTCACGCCCGCATCCACGATCAAGAACCCTCTCTGATCAGGGGGTATTGTCCTTGCCGATTTCGCGCTTCCATGACCGAGCGCAATGTCATAGTGAAAGGACTCGGGGAAAACATCCAAGATGGCGGACGCTGGAAAGCGGAATTCCAGCATCCTCCAGCAAACCGGGAGAGCACGATGCCGCGCGCCTCCGACGCCCTCGAACCGGGCGCTTCACCCTGGCACCTCTTCGGCGCCGAACTTCGCCACTGGCGCGAACTCCGAGGGCTGACGCAGCGCGAACTGGCCAAAGCCGCCTACGTCGACAACGGCGACCTTTCCAAATGGGAACGTGGGGTAGCCCATCCTCAGGCCGACGCGGCAGAACGCCTGGACACAGAGACCGACGCCAGCGGGATCCTCATCGCCCTACACGCCTTGGCCGGCCGCATGCAGCAGACGGATCGGGAGATCAACCATCTGCGCGAACACGTCGCGCCTCGACCACCGCTGAGCGCCGACGGCATATCGGTCGTTCATTCCAGCATCGCCGGACTGGCCGGAGTAGGCGAAGATAGGCTCGGCAACCGAAATCCCTCAAGATGGGACGAGGATGACGATATGCAACGTCGTGCTGCGATGAAGCTGCTCGGGGCGTTGGCCGCCGGAGCGACGATCCCAGCGGGCAGCCTAGAAGCCGCCCTGGCTGGCGTGGAACGCAGTCTGGGCATCCGGGATGAATTCGACCTTGACGAATGGGAGCGCACCGTCTGGGAATACGGTCAGCTCTACTACTCGCAGCCCCCCGGCGCGATGGTGTCCGACCTCGCGGCCGATCTCGTCGAGGTCACCGGCCTGCTCAACCGCTCACGCCCCCCCGTTCAGGCTGGCCTCCATCAGGTGTGCGCTCGCCTGTCCGCATTGATGGCCACGGACTGGAGCGACGCGGGCCAGCAGCGAGCGGCCCGACTATCGTCGAGGACTGCACGACGCGCCGCCGACGCGGCCAGGGACCAGAGCCTGTCCGTGTGGGTGCGCGCCAGAGAGGCAGATGCGGCGTTCTGGCAGGCCACGCCCTCGCCGATCGTCTCCAACATGGTGGCCGGCGCCATACGCGACGCCACCGGTGCTGCCAGCGTGGGCCTGGCGTATGCGTACGAGGTGCGCGCGAAGCTCCTGGCAGCCCAGGGCGCGCGGGACGACGCCAGGGCTGCGCTGCACGATCTGCTGGATTGCTATGAACAACTCCCGGATCACGCCACTTCCGAGCGGGCGCTCGGCTGCTCCATCGGCACGAGCTACCCCGAGGCGTCCGTTCTGCGCACCACCGCTCTCGTGTACGCATTCCTCGGCGACAAGGCGGAAGCACGGCGCGCCGTGGACCAGGCCCTCGCCAACCTCCCTCGCGGACTGGCCGGCGGCAACCTGCGGTTGATCCAGGCGTTGGTGCAGATCCACGATGGCGATGTCGATGAGGGCGTGAGCCGAGCTGTGGAGATCGCCAAGGGAGTGCCGCAGCTTACTCCGCAGCGGCGCCTGATCGTAGGAAAGATCGCTGACGCTGTGCCGGCAAGTGCGGCGGCCCTCCCTGCTGCGCAGGAGCTGCGGGCGTTGACGCGAGCCTGAGACGACCCCGAGAAAGGGCGGTGTGCCCCGGCCCTCGAGGATGGCCGGGGCGGCCGCCGGCTACTTGTCGGGTCTTCCAAGATCTGTCCACCAGCAGACATCGCCGTCGCATGTGGTGGCTGGCGGCTCGATGGACGATTCGGGCTTCTCCGGCTGGACGGATTGGTGCGTGGCGGGGGCCGGCGTTGAAGGCGGGTCCTCGGGCATCGCGGCGAGACCCATGATCGCCATGCCGAAGACGAGTAACCATCCGATGCCGCTGCTTCTGGATTGCACGAAATTCCTCCTGTCACTTCCGGCCGGCGACGCGAACGCCGGTCCCGTCGCATGCGTGGCAGACCCGCCATCGGTCCGAGAACGGGCTGTAGATCCGGCCGTGGGTGCACCTGCGGCACGCCCTCATCCGGTGGCGTAACCGGTCGTAGAAGACGATGAGGATCACCGCAGCGACGATGAGGGCGAACCAGAGCGCCCCGTACTCGACGTCGCTCATGGCTTCTTGGCCTTGCGTGCTTGGGCCGCGAGGCGCTGAGCACGGCGGGCCTCGGCCGAGGTGAACCCGATCATGCACACGTGCCGCCACGGGATGTTGTAGTTGCGGCGGCAGCGCGAGCAGCGGAAGAGCCCGAACTTGACGGACACCTTGACGATCTTGCGGCGGTTCCTTGCCGCCTTCTTCTTCGCCGCCGGCTTCCGGGCCGGAGTCTTGGCCATGGTCATCTCCAAGAGAGTCGGGGGCTACCGGGTAGCGGGAGGGGGCGCTACCCGACACGAGATCCGAACGGTGTTCGGAGGCCGCTACCGATCTCGATCAAGTAGCGGGAGGGCGCTACCGGCGTAGCAGGCCCGGTAGCGGTCACTGAGCAGGCAGGTAACGGGAGGTAGCGGGGTGCGGCGGCGCCCGCTCCAGGGCCGTTACGGGGCTCACTGCGGCAGCTCCTGCCACAGCGTCGCGGGCACCGCGGCCTCGAGGTCCGCCCGCCTGTAGCCGCTCCGGTTCTCGCCGTCGACCTTCACCTGCCGACCGCTCCGGTCCACACCCGCGGCCGCCAGCTCGGCCGCGAGCCGGTCGGCATCCCAGTCCCCGTACGCCTCCGGATCGAGGTTCTCCAAGGCGGTGAGGATCACGTGCGTGTGCATGCGGTCGGAGTGGCGCATGACGGTAAGCACGTCGTTCAGCACCGGAGGGATCGTCTGCCCGGCAGCCTCGGCCAGCGCGAGCACGTCCCCGGCCGCCTCGCCCTTCAGAGTGCCGGCCTCCTCGCGAAGTCGGCGCCCGCGCAGGCAGATCTCCAAGAACGCAGGCCCGTCAAGGTAGTCGCAGATCACCGTGACCCAGTTCGTCGGCCCGGTGACCAGCACGTTGACGCCCTTGTGCTCCTCCGACAGCACCGAGGCGTCCGCTCCCAACGCGGCCTTTCCCTTACCGAGCACCATGTCGGAGGAGGTCCGGTCACCGACCTGCGTGCAGGCGCGGAACGTTACGATGTCGCGCAGCTTGGCTGGCACAGAATCGGCGTCCGGCCGCTGGGAGGCGTAGTCGGGGATGAACCCGGCCGCGGGCCCACGCCGCGCGATGCGGGCCAGCTTGTTGATGACCTCCTCGCGCTTGTCCTTGTCGTAGGCGACCAGCGCTTCCTGCAACTCGTCGACGGTGAGCCGGATCCAGTTGAGCTTGTACTTGCGCTGGATCTGCGGCGTGAGCTTGCCTTCTGGGCAGATCGACGTCGGCAGATCCCGCAGCAGCGCAAACCGGCGGTTCATCTCGGCCAGCAGCGCGTCCAGCATCAAGTCGAACGCCAGCAGCGCATCGTCCTCGACGCCGGTCACATACCGGACTGCAACCTGGCGGATCGGCACCCAGTCGGCACCGCCCTTGAAGTCCGCCAGATACTCGTCGACGTACGGGTCAAGCACACAGGCCGCGGTCAGCAGACGCTGCGTGAAGGTCTTGCCTCGGCGCATGAGGCCGCCGAAGAACACCGACTGCCACTTGATGTCCAGGTCGACACGGCGGCCGCGGGCATCTCGGCCGAAGGGGATCGGTCCATCCCAGAGGTTGAACCTCTCGATACCGATCAGGGGAGAGTTGTTCTTCGGCTCGCCCTGGAGCAGATATGGGTCGTCGTCGGCCAGCCAGATCGACAGGCGCCGGCCGTGGCCGCCGGCGTGGGCGCGGACGCGGTCCATGATGAGCTGGATCTCGTCGACGCCGAGCTCGGCTGCGAGGACGTCGCGCTTGGCGATGGCGTCGGCGGCGGTCTTGCCTCCGCCGCGGGGCATGTCGGTGGTGCATGCCCAGCCGTTGCCGTCGCGCCAGATGCCTTCGAATCCGAGGGTGAGGGCGGCGTTCTCTTTGAGCAACCCGGCAGCGCGGAACGCGGCGTTGAGATGCTCGGGCGCTAGGTCTTCTTGGATGGGGATCTGGGGCTTGTCCATGATGGGCGGGGCTTTCTCTTCGATGCTCAGGCGTCCCATGACGACGAGGACGACGAACAGGGCGGCGGCGGTGAGGTAAAGGGCGATGGCGCCCCACGTGTAGGCGGCCATCCGCAGTGCGAAGGCGACGGCAAGCAGCACGATGCCGACTAGGCGCAGCCGCACCTTGCGCTGCGCGCGGCGCTCCTGGCGCTCCGCCTTGACCTTGTCGACGTCGCCGAGCGCCTTCGCCTGCGAGACGACATCGCGGTACTCCTCGGCGTTGACGTACTCGCGCAAGAGGCCGAGCACCGCCAGGGCTCCGCGGAGCGCCCAGAGGATGAGCCGCCAGAGGTAGATCGGGGACCGTACGAGGTGCGAGGCCACGATTCGGGCGCGCCGGCGTGCCTTCAGCCGGACTGTGGCGACGGCCGTGCGCCGGTCGGTGAGCCAGGCGGGGAAGACGGGCCGCAGCTCCGTGGTGCTCGCGGGCTCGATGTCGGCCAGGGTGGGCACGGCGAGTTCGGCGGTGCGGTGTACCCGCTCCACGCCGTCGTCGCCGCGCACCAATTGCGGGTCAGGCTGGGCGGGCCGGTTGGCCCAGTTCATCAGTTGGCACCTGCCGCGATGATGAGGGCCGCGACGAAGAGCCAGGCCACGTGCCAGGACTGGTCCATGGCGTAAGCGCCGGTGCCCAGGTGTGGGGCGTCGTCTCGGCCGGGCCGGGGCTGGCCGAGCTGGTAGAAGTCGCCCTTGCCGGTGCGCTCGGCGAGCCAGGCGAGGGTGTACCTACGGTCGGCCCAGTAGTGGCTGACGGCGTCGACGAGCAGGCCGGCCGCGACCCACAGCAGTGGCAGCCGCAGCCCAGTCACGGCGCACACCGCGGCGAGCGCACCCGCCTTGTGCAGCGCGAGCAGGAGAACGTGGCCGAGGCAGTGCCGCCGCCCCTCGGCGGTGCGGGCGCCCTTGCCGACGGCTTGGCGGTGGGTTTGGCCGTACCAGTGGTCGCCCACCGTGTGGGCGGCGTACAGCGCGGCGAAGACTGCGGCGAACGCCGCGACCGCGGTCACGATGGCACCTGCGCACCGGTCGCAGACGAGCCGTTGGTCGCGCCCGGATCGGCGACCGGTCGCGGCGGCTGCGGAACGCCTTTCTCGTCGAACGTCCAACCGTCGTCGATCATGCTTTGGCGAGCCTCCTGGATACAGCTCCACGCCCACGTCTCGGAGAACCCCGACCACTTCGCCAGGTCCCGCTTCGAGGGCGGGTTCAGCTTCTTGGCCCGGCCGACCCAGAATCGGACCGCGCGGCGTCTGTCCTGCTCATCGGGCATCTTCCGGTCGGCGACCGGTCGCGGGTCGGTCGCGACCGCCTCCCCTTCAGAGGCTGGCCGCGCGACCACCTCGGCGACCGGAACCGAGACCGGCTCGCGGTCGCCGTGTTCAACTGCGACCGGTCGCCGGGCCTGTCGCGTCCAGGGCAGCAGTGGCAGCCGCCACGAGCGGCCGGCCATGGGAGGCAGGGGCAGTTCGGTGCCGTCGCCGGGGGTGGCTGACGCGGTGTCGCGACCGGTCGCGGGCTGGTCGTCGGTCGCGGGCGGCTCGGCCGGGCGCCGGGTCGCGGTGTACCGGTCCAGCGCCGCCGCCAGCTCGACTGCCTCGCTGTGCCGGGCCTGGCCGGTGACCGCAGGGTGGTCGAGGTGCGCCCACGGCGGCGGCGCGGTGCCGAGCTTGCGGGTGAGGTCGTCTCCGCCGCCGAGCGCGGTGACCGTGTCGAGCAGAGCGACCTGCATTACCCGGTCGCGGGCGAGGCCGGTGTGCTCAACTGCCCGATCGAGCATCCGGTCCCGCTTCCTGATGGCCCTGGCAAACTTGCGGTCAGAGGCGTCCGCGTGCTGGAGCTGGTGCACGCGCTTGGCTGCCAGCGCGACCCGGGTCAGCCGGCGGTGGGCGTCGACCTCGCTGGCTGTGCGGTCACGGGCCTCCGCCAGACCGAGCCGGACCAGCACCCGCTCGGGGGTAAGGCGCCAGTTGATGCGGCCGGTGCCGCGGATGCGGTGGCGTTCGATGGCCATGCCGCGCTCCCACAGCCAGGCCGCGACGAGCGGCGCGGCGAGCCGGAACACGGCCTCGGGCAGGCTGCGCGCGTCCATGCTGGACAGCACGGCGGTCAGGACGGTGAGCGCCCACACGGCGATGCCGTCGATGCCGGCGGAGAAGTTCTCGCGCATGTTGCGGCGGGCGCGGACTGCGCTGGTGATGATCGCGACCTCGATGAACGCGAACAGGAGGAGACGGAGCGGCCCGTCGAGGCCGAGCACGTCACCGGAGAAGCGCCACATGCCCTCCGCGGAGACGCCGGTTGCGATCGAGGCGGCCACGATGGTGAGGACGTCGGGGAGCGGGCGCCGGCGGGCCGCGCGCCAGAGGTAGGCGCCGACCACCACTGCGAGGATTGCGCCTAAGGCTTGGAGGCCCAGGTGGATCCACGGCAGGGCGGGGCGGACAACATCAGGTATCTCGAATAGGTTGAGCACTGAATCGGCCCTCTCGGTGATAGGGGTGCCGGTTGAAGGGCCCCCGCCTGGTTGCCGCCGGGCGGGTGGTCCTTGATTCGTATGGGAGTTACTTGGTTCGCCGCTTGTGGCTCTCGGCGTGCTGCTCGAGGAGCTCGTTCCAGACCTGTCGCGCGCGGGCGTAGATCCCGCGGCCGGTCTCTTCGTAGCCGTCACCAGCTGGGCGCAGGATGACGTATTGGCCGCCCTCGGAGCACCACTCGTACGCGGCGCAGCACGACTGCTCCGTTACCCGCGACCGCGGGCTGCGGGGTACATGCGGTTCCCAGACGGGCATGGCGATCACACCGGGGGAGCGGCAGGGGCGCCTGGTCGGTCCTGCGGTGGTCCGATGGGCCGCAGGGGCGGAGCGTCGTCCGGCACGGGCTCGGCCGAAATGACACGGCCAAGGCGGAGCGCGAGCCCGGCGAGATGCGCCTGCCGCTCGGTGTGCGCAAGCGCCTTCCGGCCGCTCCAATGGGTGATGAGGTACGCTGGCCCCTCGTCGGTGAAGACGACGGTGCACTCGGGGATGAACAGCCTCGACGGGGTGCTCATGATGTGCGCCGGATCATACGATTGCTCATGGGTCGGACCTCAGTTCCGATCAAGGCCCCGGCCGGTGGGTGAGATCACCGCGTCCGGGGCCGCCTTATGTCTCCCACCAGTCTGCACCAGCCTGCTACATACTGCTATCCCTGCAACATAGTGCAGTGCACTGCAACCCGCTGAATAGTGCAGCTTCGCAGGTCAGTAGCGTTTTGACCATGGAACTACGGCCGGACGCGTACGCCTGGGAGCAGGTCGCGGACGAGATTAAACGCCGCGTCGAGGGCGGCGAATACCGGCCTGGGATGCCGCTTCCGGGGGAGCGGCGCCTGGCCGACGAGCTGGGGGTGTCGGTCGGCACTATCCGGCGCGCGATGCTGGAGCTCCGCGAGGAAGGCGTGCTGAAGACCTTGCCCCAGAAGGGCACGTTCGTAGTGGATCGATCGCTTCAGGAGGATGCCTAGCGGCTGTGCGAGCCACCGTGTCATGCCCTGCTACGCCCTGCCATGCCCTGCCTCGACAGGCCGGGCACTGCTATGCCCTCTTACGGTCTGCCACATGACGAGGTGGGAGCCGGCGCCGGACCAAACAGTGTGGGAGCAGGTCTATGACGAACTCCGCACAAGGATCGAGGCCGAGGTCTACAAACCGCGCAACCCGGTGCCGTCGATCACCCAGTTGGAGCAGGAGTTCGGCGTGGCGAGAGGCACGGTACGTAAGGTTCTCGCCAAGCTCGCCCGCGATGGCCTGGTCCGCCCCATCTCAGGCAAGGGCACATACGTTGTCCCTCGCGAGGAGAGGGGGGAGTCCGTCGATTCGTAGGTTTCCGACATTCGGAGCGTCGATTCGTAGATTTCCGACATTCGAAGTTCCGGCTAATACGGCGTCATGTGCCCATTAGGATCGCCTAACCTGCACGTAAGCGCTTCTTTACCAGTCGTGATGGAGTCCTCACGGTGACGACATACAGCCCGACAGTTAGGCGGCGGCGCCTCTCTCGGGCATTGAGCCGCCTCCGGGAAGAGGCTGGCCTCGATGGCGCCGAGGTAGCCCAGCGGCTGGGCTGGACGCCGTCAAAGATCACGACTATTGAGCGCGATCAGTGGCGGCGTCCGAACCCGCGCGATGTGAAGGACCTCCTGGACCTGTATGGCGTCGATGACGCCCGGCGCCGCGACGAGCTGCTGGAGCTGGCACGACAGTCACGGGCGCGGGGATGGTGGTACGAGTACCGGGACGTGCTGCGTAGTGAACTGGTCCAGTTCGAGGTGGAGGCGACTGCGATCCGGACGCGTGAGGTTTCCGTCATTCCGGGGCTGATGCAGACGGCTTCTTACGCGCGCGCCTTGTTCGAGGGAGGCAGGCAGGACCAGATCGAGCAACGCGTGGCGGCGCGGATGCGGCGACAGGTCATCCTTGACCGGGTTGCGCTGTGCGCGGTCATCGACGAGGCCGCGATCCGCAAGCGGGTGGGCGGCCAGGAGGTGATGGCCGAGCAACTGCGGCATCTGCTGGATCTGTCGGCGATGCCGAACATCGCCGTTCGCATCCTGCCCGATGAGGTGGGTGCCCATCCGGCGATGGGGGAGGCGTTCACACTGCTGGATTTCGCTGAGGATCCGAGCCTGCTCTTTCTGGAGACGGCCGCGGAGTCAATGTTCAGGGATGAGCCGGAGCGGGTGGCGGCATATGTCGCAATTTATGATCAGCTCAAGGCGGTGTCGCTGTCGCTGGAGGAGTCACAGGCTCGTTTGGCGAAATTGGCAGCCGCGTTGGGGGAGGGGTAGGCGAGCGATGCTCGTATGGGTAAAGAGTGTGCGCAGCACGGCCGAGGGCGACAACTGCGTGGAGGTCGCGGCGGTGCGCAATGGCGTGCTGGTGCGCAGCAGTAAGGATCCGAACGGCCCGATGATCCACTACACGCGGGCGGAGTGGGCGGCGTTCTTGGACGGCGCTCGCAAGCGGGAGTTCGAGTGGGCCCGTCTTCGCCGGGCTGGGATACGGTCTGGGAGACGGCGGCTGTCCCAGGATGCGCTCAGTCGCGCTGAGATTAGCTGAGAATTGCCCGTTGACCTGCTGTGATACGTTTCCGGGCAGGTGGGGGGATATGCCCGGAAACGCCTTGTAAACAGAAGGTCAGGGGTTCGATTCCCCTCGTCGGCTCCCAGGTAGAAGGCCCCTCCCGGACTCCGGAAGGGGCCTTTTCGATCTTGTACAGCAGCGGTGTACAGCAACCGCATCAGTCGTTGGTTCGATCGAGGCTCTGGTTGAGCTTGTCGAGGGCCTTGCGGGTCTCCGGGTTGGGGATCTGGGTGTAGACGTTCATGGTCACCGAGATCTGTGAGTGGCGGAGGATACGCATCGCGGTTCGCGGGTGGACGTCGAGGGCGGCCAGGAGCGAGGCGCAGGTGTGGCGGGTGTCGTGAACGCGGATGCGGGGGACGCCGGCCTTTCGGCAGTGCGCCTCGAAGGCGCGGTTGAAGTTGCGGGGTTCGATGGGGGTTCCGTACTTGGTGGTGAAGACGAGATCCGACGCCTTCCAGTCTTCCCCAGCATCTTTGCGCGCCTGCTCTTGCTTGTGTTGGCGGTGTTGGAGAGCGGTGACGCACAGCCCAAGCAGGGGCAGGGAGGCCGTTGAGTCGTCGGTCTTGGTCGTGTTGCGGTGGAGGAGCTCGCCGCGGATGCGGGTCAGTTGGTTGGCCACCGATAGTTCCTTGGCATCGAGGTCTACGCAGGTCCACGTCAGGCCGAGCGCCTCGCCGCGGCGCAGGCCGAGGGCGAGTATAAGGACGTAGGCCGCGTACAGGGAGTCGTCGACCGAGCGAAGGTGTTCGAGGAAGCGGCGGGCTTCGTCGACGCTCCACACCACGTGCTGACGCCGCTTCTTGGTCTTGCTGGCGCTGGGCAGCGTGGTGAGGGTAGCGACATTCTTGCTGATCAGTTCTTCCTTGATCGCGTGGGCGAGTGCGGCCCGAAGGGTGCGGCGGATGCCGATGATCGTGTATCGGGCCGGGTAGCTCTTGCAGCATTGGCCGATGGAGCAGCACCGGCGTTTGTTCTCGGGGCGCTTGTGATCCTTCTTCTGGTCGCAGCAGGTGCAGAGCGTCGGAAGCGTGTTGAGCCAGGTTTGGACGTCGCGAACGGTGAGCTTGTCGAGCCGCTTCTTGCCGATTCCGGGGATGATGTACAGCCGGACCAGAGGCTCATATGCCACGTAGGTCGTCGGTTCGCGGTTGGGCTCCACAACCTCGTTCAGCCAGCGCTTGAGGAAGGCAGCCACCGTCTCGTGCTTGGTTGCCACGGGTCCCACGCGGGCTTGCTCGTGGAGCTTGAGCCACTTCTCGTGGGTCTCCTCCCGGGTCTTGCCGTAGGCCCATTTGCGGGTCTTCTTGCCCTCCGGTGTGGTGACCCAGACGTAGCCCGCCCAGCCGTTCTTGTACGGGAAGATCGAGCCCTCGTTGTTGGCACGGGTACGGCGGTTCTTGCGGGGGCGCTTGGGCTCCTCCGGGGTGGCGAGTGCGGTCTTGGCGGGCATCAGGCGGCCTCCTCACATAGTCGGGTGACGTAGTCGCTCAGGGCGGTTTGGGGAATGCGGCGGCAGCGGACGCCGACGATGACGGAGCTGAGCTCGCCGGAGCGGATGAGGTTGTAAAGGGTCCAGCGGCTGACCTTGAGGACCGCCATCGCCTCGGGCACGGTGAGGAGTTCAGCGCTCATGCGGTCCTCCCAGCGGAGTGCTGGTGAGCGCGGCGGCTAGGAGGCGGTCTCCGGCGCTGTAGCCCTTGCCTGCGTAGGTCCATTCGCTGATCACCAGGACGGTGTCCTCGTCGAAGAGGGGTAGGCGGCCTGTGGTGATCTCGTGTTCGCGGGCGTGGCGTTCGCGGGCGGCGCGGAGTTCGCCGAGGGTGGTGGAGTAGTGGCGGGATCGGGTGGAGAAGTGGCCACGGAAGCCGAGCATGTGAGCCCAGTGGGTGAGGCGTAGGTCGGCCAGGTCGGCGATGGTGCCAAGGCGGAGGCATTCGGCGATGAGGCGGCGGGCGTGGTCGCGCAGGTTGTAGGCGTCGAGGTTGTCGAGAGGGTTGATGCGACGATCGAGGGTGCCCACGCATTCGGCCGCCTTTGTGGCGTACTTGGCCACGTATCCGGCGACAGCCTGTTCGGTGAGGTCGCCGCCCAGAGTGATAGGGCGGATGTCGAGCTGTTGGCCCCACTTGAACAGGCGGGCGGGCTTGTCCTCGATGGCGGGGACGAGGGCGCTGACGGCGTGGACGGCGTGCTGTACGGCTTGGGTCAGGATGTCCTCCGTGGCCCAGGTCGGTGGTGGTGCGCCGGGGCCGCCGGGGCCGTCGAGGCGGATGACGGCGTGGAAGTGGACGACTCCGCGGCGTTGGTATTCGGCGACCTTGGCGAAGGAGACGGTGAGGTGTTCGCGGAGGTCTTTGAGGGTCAGGCCGCCGAGTTTGGCCAGGCGGCGGCGGAGGGAGTCGGCGAAGCGTTTCCAAAGCAGTGGCGCCAGGGCGTTGAACAGGACGCTGCCGGTGTAGTCGTAGCAGTCGGGGCACAGGGGTTCGCCGAGGCGAGGGTCGGCGGGGCTGTGCTTGGTCGTGCAGGACATGGCGCGTCCGTGCGGGCAGGTGGCGGTGTCGCGGCGGGCGTGGCAGGGCTGGACCTTGCCGTCCTTTTCTCGGCGGGAGTGGACGGCGCCGAAGGACGGGGCGGTGAGGGTGACGAACAGGGTCGGGTGGGCGGTCACCGTGTCGGGGACACCTTTGCCGCCGATGAGGCCCGCGCGGATGAGCTGGTAGGTGTCGGCGCGGTAGATCTCGGCGCAGGCTGGGCAGCGGGAGGCGCGGCGGGTCTTGCACGGGAGGCGCAGGACGCCGTCGGGTTCGTGGCGGGTGGTGTAGCGGCGCAGGAGTTGGCCGGTGGCGCGGTCGTAGTGGTCGACCTTGCCGCGTAGGTGGATCGGTTGGCGACAGCCGCCGGTGGAGCGGATTTGGGCGGCCCAGCGGTCGTAGTCTGGGGCGTTGAGTCGGGCGATCATGCCCGTAAGGGCGTGCGGATTCGTGGTGCATGCGGGCAAGATGGAGACCTCCTTTCACTCGTTCGGGTGAGGGGATGGCCCCCGACCTGGCGTGTGTCTTGGCGGATGTGCGGCCAGGCCGGGGGCGCTGCGCGTTAGGCGCCGTGGTTGTCGATGCCGGTGCCGTCGCAGTCGCGGCATCGGTTGCGGTCGTTGTCGATGCCGGTCCCGTTGCAGGTACAGCAGCGGTAGTGGACGGTCGGGAGTTGCTCGTCTGGGGTGTTCACCGTCTGTCCCGTGGGTGCGTGGTGACGTACAAGCGCCAGCGGTGAGGCTTACCCCGGTCGGGATAGGCGCGGGAGACGCCGGAGACGGTGAAGTTCAGACGTAGGCGGAACAAGGCGTCGATGATTTCGGCGCGGGTGCCGTCGAGGCGGATTCTCATGATGGCTTCTCCTCGTGTCAGGTGGTGAGGTCGGGCTGGATGCAGCCGCGGTAGCTGCTTTCGGCGTCGTGGCGGGCGCGGGCGTCGGCCAGAATGGCGACCGCGCGGTACTCCACCGGGCCGAAGAAGACCGAGGTGGCGTAGTGGCCGTACGGGGAGTCCTCGTAGTCGATGTGGGAGCCAGCACGGGCGGCGATCTGGTCGATCTCGGCGCGCATATCGGCGTCGTCGTCGTGGTTGGGGAAGTGGCGGACGGTGACGCTGGAGGTGACAGGCACCTCGGGGTGGGTCTCCAGGAAGGCGGCGAGGTCAAGCAGGCCGTTGATGAGTGCGGTGCGGCGATTGTCGGTCATTGCAACGTTCCCCTTTCTGGTCAGGCAGTTCGCATGGTGCGGAGTAGGTCGGAGGCGAGTTGGTTGGACACGCCCAGGCGGGCGCGTAGGGCGTCGCGGGTGATGGGCTTGCCGTGCTTGGCGTGGTGTTCGTCAGCGACGCGGCGGGCGTAGTCGATCAGGGCCGGGGCGGGGCCATCCTGGCGTTCGTCTTGGTCGTCCTGCGCGTCCTGGTTGGCTGGGACGAGGGCCGGGGAACAAGACGGGACCGGGACGGACACCGAGGCCGCTTCCGGGACCGGGGACGGTTCGGGACGGGTGGCCGTTGCGCGGCGTTCGAGCATGGAGACGGCGATGAGGAACGCGCCGGCCGGGGTGGCGGCGGTGATCCAGCCCCATATGGTGGGGTCGGCTTGTTGCAGGTTGGCGGCCAGAGACAGGACGATGCCGCCAGTCAGGACGAGGACGGGCCAGGAGATCGGGCCGCGGCGCTCCCTGCCGGTCTTCTTGTCGCGTTGGCGTTCGCGGGCGGCCATGACGCAGGTCAGGTCGATGCACACGGCCACCGCCCAGGACATCCAGCCGGTTTGGCCGTGGTCGGTGGCCGTGTCGCGGATGTGGGTGAACGATCCGGCACCCGCGATGGCGGCCAGAATGAGGACCGGGCCCGTGTCGAGCAGCCAGCAGGCGAAGCGTCGCATCGTTCCTCCCTTCGTGGTTCAGGCGTTGACGGGTTGGGGAAGGTGGGCGGTGATCCCGTCCCAGGACGGGGTGAGGTGGGCGTGGGTCTTGGCGGCGTGTTCGGCGGTGGCCTCAGTGACGTAGAAGGATCGGGCGCGGTACCACTGGCCGTCCTGGCTGGCGACGATGGCGACGCCTGGTGTTTCGGCGGGGATCTCACGTGCGGAGACGAGGGCGGCGGGATCGAGGTCGCCGAGGGTCATGGTGGCGGTCTCGGGATCGTTGACGCGGTGGCAGATGCGTCCGGAGCATTGGGCGCGGAGGGCGGTGACGCCGGGTCCGAGGTCGGAGCCGATGCGTTGGCCGCAGCAGAACAGGTAGATGCCGAAGGCTCTGCCGAGCTGGGCCACGCGTAGCAGGGCGGTTGAGGTGCGGGCGATCTCGTCTTTCTCGCTCTTGTCGGCCATCAGGTACAGCTCGGCCAGCTCATCGACCAGGACCACGATCGGAGTAGGCCGGATGGCGGGTGGAAGTTGCCAGATGTTGCGGGCACCGGCCTGACGGCACAGCCCCATCCGGTCGATCATCAGGGCGACCAGGTCATCCAGCAGTGTGAGCGATTCGGCGCGGGAGGTGGCTAGGGCCGAGAGCCGGGGCGCGTACGGGGTGAACTCCACGCCGCCCTTGAGGTCGAAGCCGACCAGCGCCACCGGCTGTGGTGCCAGGCCGACGATGAGGGCATTGGCGAGGTTGGACTTGCCCGACTGGGTCGCCCCGGCGTTCATCCAGTGCGGAACGGTACGGAAGTCGATGATCCAGGGCTTGCCGGTCTCCAGCCGTCCCACGGTGACCGTAAGCAACTCGAGCGAGGGCGGGAGCTGATCGACCTTGACGAGCGGGTCACGCATGGTCGCGGCCAATATCACGCGTCCGGGTCGGGGTGAGGAGACACGTACGGCGTGGACGCCCCAAGAGTGGGCGAGGCGTTCTGCGGCGTCGGCGTAGTCGCCGGGCGTCTGTCCTTCCAAGGTATGGAGGGCGACGCGCCAGCCGTAGCGGGTGGGCAGCGGTAGCCAGATGAACGGCTTGGTGTCCACGGCGACCCGCTGGAAGCGGCGTTTGACCTTCACGATGCCGGTTGAGGCGACGAGGCCGGGCACGGTGGTGAACCACCAGCGTTGCCGCTTCTTGGTCAGCCCGCAGCCGAGGGCGACCCTTCTCCATGACGCTCGTACGGACAGGGCGGTGAGCGGGAAGCCGAGGATCGGCCAGAACGAGGGGTAGTGCCAGCGGCGCCAGGCCCACAGCCCTACCGCGATGGCGGCGAGGGCTGTGAGCTGGATGAGCAGGTCACGCATCGGCGGTCTCCCTGGCGGGGAGCAGGGCCGAGGCGCGGTAGGAGATGCCCCACCGGCCGGACATCTCCCACACGTAGCCGACGAGATCGACGGCGTTGATCTGGTCGCCGGGCGTGATGGACGGCTCTCCGGCGATGCCGATGCGGACCAGTTCGATCCGGCCTGACTCGTCCTCCACGGAGACGGTGACCTCGTAGACGGTGTTGCCGTTCTTGTCGGTTTTGATCTCGCCGGTGTCCTTGTTGAGCAGGCGCGGGCGCGGGGCCTTGACGCAGGTGATGGTGAGTTTGCGAGTGTCCACAGGGATCGGGATGGTGCGCATAGCAGCTGACCTCCTTATTCGTCCTAGCCAACATAGTTAACCTAGTTGGCTCAGTTGTCAACGTCCTCTCGGTTGGCTTGGTTGCTGTTTCGTGGTGTGATGGACAGCGATGGTCAAGAAGACCGGGCGCCCCGGCTACCTCCAGATCGCCGACGATCTCCGCGCGCAGATCCGCGGCGGCTCTCTCGGGCCCGGAACCCCGTTGCCGTCCACCGCGCAACTCGCCGAGCAGTACGACGCCTCGCTCTCGGTGGTGAAGATGGCCGTCGGCATCCTCCGGAACGAAGGGCTCGTGATCGGCCAGCAGGGCAAGGGCGTCTTCGTCCGGGACTTCGACGACGCCCCAGCCGCCGGCGACCTGGCGGGCGAGGTGGCCGAGCTGCGTTCTGCCGTACAGGACCTTTCGGCGCGCCTTACGAAGGTCGAGGAGCAGTTGGCTACGTCCACGACACGCCGTTCCGGGCGTAGCAGCCGGTGACCTTCCGCGCCAGTGACGCCGACGTGCCGTTCGGGCGCTGGTGCAGATTCAGGGCCTTGTCCTCGCGGCGGATGCCGATCAGGACCAGGACGTAGCCGACGAGCAGCGTCGCGCCCAGCAGGGCGGCGATGATCAGCGGAAGCCAGCTCATGCCCAGCTCACCCCCGCCGCAGCGGTGGTACGGGGACCGCGCGGGGGACGCCGCCTCTCCACTCTCCGCCGGTTGCGCCGGTTCCTGGCCCGCTCCTTGCGCATCCAGCGATCCCTCGCCAGGCACTTGGAGCACCGGACCTGACCCTCGGCCAGGGCGTTGCCGCACTCACACGAGGGCGTCTCGTCCGGGAATGTGATCGTGTTGGTCATTGCGCATCTCCTCCTTCGGTCGGGGGCCGTTGTGGCTTGTGCAACCGAGAATGCGACGGAGAGCTAGGACGAGATCACTACACGACGGGACATGTTCAAGACGTCCGGCCTACGATGGCCAGGTCCCCGGACGTCCTTGGGAGCAGGTGAGATGGCGAACGAACGGCTGCGCGCGGCCCTGTTGCAAAAGGGCGTGAGCGTCGCGGATCTGGCCGAGGCGATCGAGGTCGATCCCAAGACGGTGGAGCGGTGGATCACCAAGGGCCGCGAGCCGTACCGCAAGCACCGCTTCGCCACGGCCTCCTACCTGGGCGTGGACGAGACGTACCTGTGGCCACAGGCTCTCTCGCGGGAACAAGTGGTCGCCGCCTCCGAGAGCGAGGTCCTGGCGATCTATCCGCACCGCTGGGCTGTTCCCCGGGACGCGTGGGGACGTCTGTTCACCGCCGCGTCCGAGGAGATTGGCGTCCTGGTCTATAGCGGGTTGTTTCTCGCCGACGATGCCGCCATGGTGCGCCTGCTTGGCGAGAAGGCGAGGGCGGGAGCGCGGGTGCGCATCCTGCTTGGCGACCCTGACTGCGCCGAAGTTGCCCAGCGGGGAGCGGACGAGGGCGTCGGGGACAGCATGGCTGCCCAGATCCGTAGCGCGCTGGTCTTCTACCGGCCGCTTCTCGGCCTGGACAACTTCGAGCTCCGGCTCCATCAGACGATCCTGTACAACTCGATCTACCAGGCCGACGATGACTATCTGGTCAACATGCACGTGTACGGCACCCGCGCCGGGAACGCGCCCGTACTGCATCTGCGGAGGGTGGCCGGCGGGGAGATGGTGACCACCTACGCCGACAGCTTCGAGAAGGTGTGGGCGCAAGCCGTCCTGGTGGAGTCCTGATCGTGGCCAAGCGGATCGACTTCTACGACGACCCCAACGCGCCCGCCCCGAACAGCCTGGTCCCGTCGGTCAATGTCATCGTCACCAACACGGCTGGGGACGTCTTGATGATTCGCCGCAGTGACAACGACAACTGGGCTGTGCCCGGCGGCGCGATCGACCTGGGCGAGTCCATCCCTGCGGCGGCCGTCCGGGAGACGGTCGAGGAGACCGGAATCGCCTGCGAGATCATCAGCCTGGTCGGGACCTACAGCGACCCCCGACACGTGATCCTCTACACATCCAACGGCGAAGCCCGCCAAGAGTTCTCCATCGTCCTCACCGCCCGTGCCACCGGCGGCGAGCCGACTCCGAGTGAGGAGTCCCGAGAGGTCCGCTGGGTACCTCGGGAAGAGATCATGTCGCTGCCGATGGATCGGTCGATGCGGATGCGAATCGAGCACTACCTAGCCGGTGTCGGCCTGCCGTACATCGGATAGAGCGGCCTCCACCGCCCGCACCGAGGACACGATGCACGGCGTGGCATCGGCGATCGACCGGCTCACCACATGCTCGGGACCGTACCGGGCGTGAATTTCGGCCAGCCGGTCACGTACGTCCAGGTGCCGGCCATCGGGGCCGGTGGTCATGTCGCAGTAGGTCAGTGCTCTGGCCAGGTCCGGTCGTTCCTGGTCGAACTCCTTGGCCAAGACGTCGAACAGGTCCCGTTGGCGGGCCTCGTTGTCCGCGCATGAGTGGAAGGCCACCAGGCGGCACAGTTGATCGCCGGCCCCGGCCACGTCGCGCAGGTAGCGGGCGCCGTCGAGCTGGTGCATGCCGGTGCCGACCAGGTCGGGGGCGTAGCCGACGTCATGCAGCAGACAGGCGGCGATCAAAGTGTCGGTGTCCGGGCCGAGGATCGGGGCCAAGGTTTCGGCCTGCGCGGCTACTCCCTGGGTGTGCGCCCAGCGCCGGGGCAACGTCGTCTCCAGCAGGTCCTTGGCCAGGCCGTATGCCCATTCGATATGTCCCACGATGCTCACGATAGACATCGGGGACGTAGGCGAATCTAGGGGGCGAGGTTGGACGTCCTGGGACGTCCTCCCTTACGGCGGTTCATTGCCGGACGAAACGTCCCCGACCATGCTCCGCCACGACCAGCCCTTCGCGTTCCAGCACGGACAGCGCCTGCCGCACCGTGTTGCGCGAGACTGCGAACTGCCGCCGTAGCTCGGCCTCACTGGGCAGCGCGGCACCAGGGGTGAGGTCACCGCGTTCGATCTGCTCCCGCAACCGCGCGGCGATCTCCTCGTAGCGGTACGGGACGGCCGTACTCTCCCCGGCAACCACGCGGCCTTTGGACGGAACGGTGACCAACAATCCCTCGTCCTCCAGGATGGCTAGCCCGCGCCGTACCGTGTTGCGCGCCACCCCGAAGGCCCGGCATAGCTCCGCCTCGGACGGCAGCGCAGTTCCCGACGGAAACTCGCCCGAGCGGATTCGCGCTCGGAGCCGATCGGCGATCTGGGTATAGACCCGCCCGCCGGTCAGCCATCGCTCCGAGGCCACAGGGTCAGTCGCGGTAGGCACCAAGGATCTTATCCAGCTCGATGCGAAGGTCACCCTGTTCGCCCTCAGGCCATCCCTGGCACGCGGCCTGCTCGATTCGGTCTACGGCGCCGGCCATCTCCAGGAACGAGACCCGCTCATCGTGCTGATCACCCCAGTAGAACCAGGAGAACGGCAGGTGCACGAACACCCGCCTCGTCCTGTAGCGGATGTCGGTCACGTCCAGGGCCGGGCGCCCGTCCTGAGTGGTGACCAGCACAGGTGTGATGCCCCGCTCGGCGAGCTGTTTGCCCAACGCGATCAGCAGCCGCTCCACGTAAGCCCGTTGCTGTTCCTTGATGGTCTGGCTTGTCTGCACCCTCGTCCTCCTTGACGTCCGTGCGGCTTACTCGTGTGCGTCGAGGTTCGCCCCGTGGATGGGGGCGGGAACACCGCAACTTAGGGACGTCTAGGGACGTCTGATGTTAACGTCGCAGAGGAAGGTCGTCTTGCGAGAGGAGCAGGCCGGTCACATGAACAACAACCTCCGCTACGCACTGGCCGCGGCCCGACTCAACACCACTGACATCGCCGCAGCCCTGGCGGTCGACCCCAAGACGGTCAGCCGATGGCTCAACGGCCGCATCCCCTACCCGCGCCACCGCTGGGCCGTCGCTGACCTCCTCCAGGTCGACGAGGCCGATCTATGGCCGGAAGTCGCCCCACGACACCAAGCCCTCGCCGACGGCGTACAGGCGATCTACCCACACCGCTGGGCTGTCCCCCAGCAGGTCTGGCGCAACCTCTTCAACAGCGCGAGCCAGGAGATCGGCATCCTCGCCTACAGCGCACTGTTCCTCGCCGAGGACCAAGCCACCCTCCACATCCTCACCGAGCAAGCCAAGGGCGGCGTCAAGGTCCGCATCCTCCTGGGCGATCCCGAGGGGCAGGAAGTCGCCGCGCGGGGAGCTGACGAGGGGATCGGGGCTGAGGTGATGGCGGCCAGGGTCAAGAACGCGCTCACGTTGTACCGAGCGCTACTCGACGTCCGAGGAGTCGAAATCCGGCTCCACCACACGGTGCTCTACAACTCCATCTACCGCGCAGACGAACAACTCCTCGTCAACACGCACGCCTACGGCACCCCGGCAGCCAAAGCCCCCGTCATGCACCTCACCCACACCGACGACCAGGGACCAGCAAGCACCTACCTCACCAGCTTCAACCGCATCTGGACCGCCACACAACCTCACAGCAAGTAGTTCAAACCCCAACAGGCGCAGCTACGGCCAGACCAGAAAGCAACTTCTCTCCACGTCATCAAGGCCGGCCCGCCTGCGGCGGCCCGGCGCGCGCGGTGCGGCCAGCGGGCCGCGCTGCGGCTCTCCGGCCGATCGCGACCCGCGCCGCCCACGCGCTGAACCGCCACAGCGAACAGTTCAAGTGGGTCGAAGCTCATCACGGAGTACGGCACAGCGCATGACGCACCGCCGCGGCCCTGAATGTTAGATTGCGCCTCCGGCGAGGTTCTCCGATCCTGAGGTGATCATCTCGCGCGGGCTGACCGTACGAGTGGCTGAATATCTAATGGGGTGGGTCTACTCCTACTCAAGACTGACTCGGTTTACCTGCTCCCTGCCGTGCGAACAATAGCAGTGACTAGAGTGAAGGACATCGCGAGGATTATGCCAAGTTCAACGATGAGAAGCCACCAAGCTGGTCGCGGACCAGCTAGACGAACTGCCGCGTACAGGTATATTGTAAACAACGAGGGTCCAAACAGAATAAGAAGTCGAATAAGAGCGAAAAGCGAGAATCCAAAGTACGGGTAAGCGTATGGCTTAGATATCTTCAGATATGCTTCCCAGCGCAATTGGCCTCGAATATCCGGCGCAATAGCCGCATCCTGCCAATTCTTATAGCGACGCCCATGCGCAGTTTGACTATCTATAGACTCGCTTATCGCCGTCAATTTCGGGGCAAGTATATCCTTCACATAGCGTCCCATGTGACGCATATAACTGAACGACATCACAGTCTCGACGGGAAACCAGAGCAAGGCGAATCCGATTGCCAACAACACAATCGGATCACGCACAAAGATCTGCTGAATAGACGCGAATTTCTCAAATATAACTTGAGATGCTAGTAGCGCGCCTGTAAGTACGAAGAAATAGGTCATCATACGTTCGCGATGCTGGAGGCGAAGTTCAATCTCCCGCCGAATAGCGTCAAACTCTCGAAGGTGAGCATCGGCCACCAACCTCAATGGATCGCGATCCACGTCCATAGCGTCGGCGACGCCACCGACTGGAGGCTGTATCGGACCACTTGATGTGCTATCGCTTGATGCTTGCCGTGCTCTACGGAGAACCCTTAGGAGAATTACGGTGGCGGCTGCTGCAGTTGCCACTGCAAAAAAGCCTGTTCGTCTAAAAAGTCTCACAAAGACCCCGTTGAAAGTGATCAGTTACTCACGTACTCCCTCCAACCAGCAAAGTTCTAAATAAGAACCTGGCCAAACAAATCGGCAACGCACCTATCGGCCTCGTCCATTGCGCGCGAATATTTGCTCGGCGACGGGACGTATCTGTTATAGTAAGTTACGCCCTCCAGAAGTGGGCCGAGGAGATATATGTACCGACACTCGCGGCCGCCTGCGCCGATGGGGTTGTATCGTTCGGTGACGTCGGGAGCATCAATTATGTAGCTATCGGTCCGATATGGACGAAATATTCCTCGACGATAGAGCGAATTTACGAACTCCGCACCCGCGTCCGAGACGCTGCCATCGATGTGCGCCAAATACAACCAGTCCACTGATTCGACAACACTCTGGCGGAGCTGCTGAGACTTAAGCTCCCAAGAGCGAGATCTTGTGATGTAGTTGACACTCGGGTTCGGCCCAAGTGGAAGTCGAAGCACCTGCGAAGTGCGCATCAACGCAAGAATATCTGCGTTGCGTTCCTTTTGTGGTCCGACAACAGCTCGATCCATGTGTTTAGCGTGATGCCGATAAAACGATTCCTGCGACCCAATTGTTAGCCCACCAAAGTTGACGGCATGACGAATAACATCACGTAGCTCCCGGCAGATCTCGAGCGCAGCCTTTAGCGCACTTCCACTGACCCCTAGCTTCGCATGTGCAAGATCGTCTGCGATGAACTTCGCGTAGGCAGTCTCATACTCACGCGCAGAGTGGAACATATGGCCCTCTTGAGGTCGCAGCGCACTACTGAGCCAACCATAATATGCAGCACTAGGATCAAACGGACCGTTATCTTTATCCAAACGCAAAAGTTCGGTGTATATATCCCCGCTGCATGAGACGTTGACCAACCGCTCTCGCAGCGATTGCGCCGCCACTTCGCCCAAGTGTATGCGTGCTTCGGTGAGGCGAAAAGCCATGCGCATCTCGGTAAACAGCAACGGAAGTATGTCTTCCTCAAAATCAAATTGCCCAAGCACACTTCTTTGCTCATCAATCTTTTCGGCTGTAAAGTAGATTGGCTGATAGGGAGCTGGGGCCACAGGGCGTGATCGATATGGCCGTCCGGACCGTGAGTAACAGACTATTCGTGGCTCGCGGCCGCTGGGGATGTAATGTCTGCTCCCATCTGTGTTTTGAGCGAATCTTCCACCTCGTCCTACTGTAAGCGAAAGAATTGCATCGACAGCAGTCAGTCCAAGTCCCTCGATGGCGACGCTCTCGTTAGGTCGTATCTTTTCGATTTGATCAGGCAGTGGGTATGGCCTGGCCACAAGGCCCCTGGCAGTTTCTGGTGGAGAGAGGTTACGCCCGGAGCGTCCATGGCCAATTGTGATGAATATGTAATCAGTCTCGATATGTTCACCGCTGTGCAACACGACTTCAGGCCTGCCTTTGCCAAGCGCAAGAGTTTTTGCTGAAGATTCATGGCGGATGATCCTGACGTGTGCCGGCGACTGTGAGACAAGGTAGTTGAGACACCAACTTAGATATTCTCCAAGAATACGTCTGGGAAGGAAATCTCCAGATTCTATTTGTCGCCCTTGGAGGCCGAACGAGTAGACGTTGTCAAATCTCAAGTCTCGCTGGATTGCCCACTCGTACAAACTTGGCCCATGCGTTGGAGGAGAAAAGGAAACAGACGCTGGGTCAGGGAACTGTGAGACTTCGCCGCAGATGATGTTAAGTAGGAGATAGTCGGGTTGCGTCACATCGTGCACTCCAGCGCCAGTGCAACGAGGATCCACCAAATGGATTTCGATCGACATAGTCTGTGAGCAGTGTGTGGTGACGGCGGCTAGGATGCGCTCCAACACTCCCAGGCCGCGCGGGCCTATGCCCACAATGCATATCCGAAGCATACGTGTTCGCAATCTTCTACCGACTCCTCCACCTCCTACCATCTTGGCATCCCGCCCTCCTTCCTCTGCACTCCACCCATCACCGGAGATGCGCCTGTCACTGAACCGCTGCATTCACCCCGCGTAGCGCCATTTCGCATGGCACGTCTTTGGTTGTATGGAGACGAAGTCTTTGATCCCCATATGCGTTCGTTTGAACGCCCGAGGACGGGCGCGTAGCCATGGGAATTCCTGTTGGGTAGCGGATCTGATCTCGACCCCATGTGGGCGTGCCCGCGTCGTGTCCGATAGCGTTGAAAAAGGGGATTTTGGGAGCCATGGAGAGCATGATCAGGGCTGTGAGCGATCAAAGGCGATCAGAAGGTGAGGCGTTTCTGTAACTCACGGCGAATGTCATGGGCGTTATCACCGCCTCCTAAGGAGGATCTCTTTGCTGCCGCATGGCTCCCATTACTCGGGCCTCGGCGGCCCTGCGGTATGGTCCGCTTGCTAGCGGACATGACATTTTCGCCTCTGCCGGACAGCAGACGAGTACAGCAACGAGCCCTTACAGCAGTTCGTCACTCCGCACACCGTCACACGTCTGACCAGCGCACAAGCCCTTTGCCACGGCACTGCCGTTGATTCGCATCGCTGTGGTCAGGCCGTGACGATCGCAGACTTCGGCGCCCGCCAACCATGGCTGGGGCGATCGACGCCGGAGCCCTCCTTCGTCGGGCCCCGGCACCGGGTGACTGTGGCTGAGGTGACAGCAGAACTGACAGCTACATCCCCACACGCCGACACATCCGCGCGACCGTACACACCCGCCTGACCACGGTCTCGGTCAGCTAGGCAGCGTGATTGCTCCGCCTGAAAAGCGGAAGGTCATGCTGCCGCGGGGCCTTCCATTCCTAATTACGGTCGCGGGCATGTTCCCCGGATCCGGTCGGGTCGGCCAGATGTCTCGGACCTGGCGGCCCTGCGGTACGGGTCCGCTTGCCACCGGGCAAGCAGATTTTTGGTGCACGGAGCGTGCTAACGCAGTGCCACGATTGGGGGTGGCGAGCCTGCCGTGAGTGGCCTCGTACTTGAGGAGGCCGGAGAACGAGCTTCTCCATGCGGAGCGGTCTGCTGGACCAGGGGACTACAAATAATTACGTCGGTAGCCGATCAAACAGTGCTCGGGAAAGGTCCCTGCCAACTTCGTTGGCTCCAGTCTCCAAAGCTGCCAGACTGACGGACTCGTCCGGTTCAGTGCGGTAAATGCCAACCGAACGGCCAAAGCCCAACGGCTGGGCACGGGACCGCGAGCGATGCGGATCAAAGGTATCGACGCTGATAAGTCCGTCCGACGGCACGCCGGCTGCCACAACGACATGTCCCTGTTGGAGGATGCCCAACGCTCCTGTCAATCGCAGCATCTCAGCGAACTGCTTCGGTAGCACCTCGGGATCCAGAATTGAGCCCATCTGGTCCCTGGGGAGGGTTGCTCGGGTGGAGACCTGCCCTGTCTTATACAGCCGAACTTCCCTGATCTCCCCGCTCTGGGGTTTGTTCCATGCGCGACGCCGATCGTTCTCGATACTGACGGCCGCGTGATGCTGGGATTTGAAAAGGTTGAGTGCCTGGCCACTCTCGATGTATTCGGTCCCGCGAACCCGGCTGACCAATGAATCAACGAGTCGATCCATTTCGCGGGCCGAATACCCAGGGTGATCTACTGATAGGACGTGTAGTTCAAGTAGAGAGTCTTGGCTGCTTCCGGATGAATGTACTCTGTCGTCATTTGCGATCCAGATGAGGGGAGGCTTCTGGGCCAACCTTCTGAATTCTAGGGGAGATGGTTTTGAATCCAGCTCGCGCAAGCCTTGGACGACCTTGGTCTGAAGTTCCACGCTGTTGGAGAAGGAATCCCGAAACACGCCCGTCGCGTACGCCTCCACGATGCGCGTGAACGCGTGCTGGTCGGGCTCGAATCTCACCCCGTTCTTGCGGTAGACCAGCCGTGGCTTCCCCAGACGTTGCGCGTGCACCCATTCGTCATGTGTGGCCGACTGTCCCGTTTCCGGGAACACGTGACCATAGTTGGGACCCAAAAGGAGCAGACAGACATCTGCGGACTCCAGAGCGGCCAGGCATGCCTCTCTGCTCGGGGTGGCCTGGGCTGAGAAGTCTTCGAAGCGCACTGGTGTATGGCCCAGCGCGGTGATCAAGCCGGGGAGGGAGTCGCGCTCTTCTTCCAAACCCTTCCGTACGCTGCTGATGAAGACTCTCACGATATGGTGTCTCCACTGGTCGAGGTTCACTTGCGAACCAGGGCGGTTCGTACAGCACATGGTATCCGGATGCAGGTGGGGCGGAGTTGATGGCCGAGATCTCGGATGAAGCGATACGCGCCTACTGGAAGGAGCATCGGGAGCAGTTACGCCAGTGTGAGACTCAGCGCTCGACACTTAGCAACCTTCTGATTATCATCACGGCCGCCTTGAGCGCTCTGATCGTTCAGCAGCGCTTCTCGCTGTACGTCCTGCCCTTGTGTGTCTTTATCTCGATAGCTGGCCTGTATGGCGCTGTCGCTGTCTCGAAGTACTACGAGAGGGCTTCCTATCACCTGTCTCAGGCGCGTGCTTTGACCAAAGACCTCGCGGAGCGTGGAGTACTGGGCACTGATGAGAGGTTGGTAAAAGCACGCGCTGATCACTACCGTGCCTTCCCCCGTATGCATCGCTTCCGCCTTCATCGGCTGTGGGTGGCCCTGCACTTCGCCATCGGGCTCTATGGCCTGTCACTGCTGTTGGTATGTGTGGTCATGGCGTGATCGGGGCGATCTCTGCCACGCGGCTTCCGGTGCTAATGACGGTGGGGCAAGTCACGCCCCGCCGGTCGGGCCGCCGGGGATGCCTCGGGCCTGGCGGCCCTGCGCTCCGGGTCGGCTTGCCACCGGATGACGTGGGTGCTCTCCCTTTCGGGCTGGGGATGTCCGGAGGATGATTTTCGCTGCCATCACAGTCCGGAGGATGTTCGCCCAGCTCAACATGCCTAAATAGCCGGAGTAGCGCGCACTCGCCTAGCAGGTTCCTGCCAGCACACTTCCGGGGCATTTTTTGATCAGCACAAACATAGGCTCCCGTTCAGCTGAGGTACTGAGTGAGCACGCTGGCGACAGCAGTGGCGAGGATGATCGCAGCGGCAAAGGTAGCGGCAGCACGCATCAGAGCGGCCGGGTAGGTGGCGCCGTCAAGGCGGGCCAGTGTGCCCGCGGCAGCGGCAACCAGGAGCGCGAACACGACGACCACGGCAACGGTCAGAAGGACGATGATTACACGAGCCATGATGATCTCCTGCACACGGTGGGATGCTGACGTGACCGAAGTTCGCCGAAGTAATGTTCGCCGTGGTTCGGCCGGACGATGATGAACGTCGGTGAACACATCCGACTGGGGGCCTGATGCCAGGCGAGGAACACGATGGGCGGGAGAATCCGCTGGCCAAGCTGCGTGACAAGCTCAGCGATGGGCTGGCTCACAAAGGGCTGACCAAGACCCAGCTCGCTACCAGGTCCGGGCTGGGCCGTACGACCGTCCAGGAAGCGTTCCGGGCAGACGGGGCCGTCCCGTCTGCTGAAACCGTCGCGGCGCTGGCCCGAGTGCTCGGCCTACCAGAAGAGGAGCTACTAGATCTTCGGCGTAGGGCTGCTGTCCACCGGAACGGTGTAGTGCCCGGAGGCGGCGAGGGCCCCGGTCGGCCGATTGGGCAGTGGGATCCGCACGACCTGGAGGTCCATCCATCCGAAGCCGCCGCATCCGCCAGCTCGGTACGAGCTTTGTCCGGCTATGTCCGCCGTGCTCACGACCAGGTGTTAGCCGATGCGGTACGCGAAGTCATAGATGGCCGCAGCCGGATGTTGGTCCTGGTCGGTTCGTCGTCCACGGGCAAGACCCGAGCGTGCTGGGAGGCTGTCCAGCCTCTTGCCGCGGAGGGGTGGCTTCTGTGGCATCCATACGACCCGACAAGGGCCGAAGCAGCGCTCGCCGACCTCGAACGTGTTGCGCCGCACACGGTGGTGTGGTTCAACGAAGCCCAGCACTACCTTGGCGACCCCCAAGCAGGCGAGCGCATCGCCGCCGCCCTGCATACCCTCGTCACCGATCCTAGCCGCGGAACGGTCCTCATCCTGGGAACCCTCTAGCCCGAGTACGAGGATCAATACACCACCATCCCCAGACCCGGCAGTCCCGACCCGCACAGCCGCGCCCGGGAGTTGCTCGCCGGCCGCACAGTGACTGTCCCCGACACCTTCGACCATGATGCACTCGGAGCTGCCGCAAGGCTTGCCCAGGACGGTGACCGCCTGCTGGCGGGTGCCCTTGCCCGCGCTGGCACCCAGGGGCGCGTTGCCCAAGACCTCGCTGGCGCCCCCGAACTGCTGCGCCGCTACGAGCACGGCGCCCCGACCGTCCGGGCTTTGCTGGAAGCCGCGATGGATGCCCGCCGTCTCGGGATGGGCCTCCACCTCCCCCAAGCGTTTCTCACCGACGCTGCCGCCGATTATCTCACCGACGACGATTGGGATCGCCTCGCCAACGACTGGGCAGAAGCCGCTTACGCGGACCTCGCCCGCCCTGTCCACGGCAAGCAGGTCCCACTAGGCCGTACAAATCCTCGCCCCGCGCGTCGTCCTCCGATCGGTCCGACGCCGACCAGGGCTGAGGCCCCGCCAACGGGCCCCATGCTCCGCCTCGCCGACTATCTCGAACAGCATGGAAGAACCGCCCGCCGTCTACTCTGTCCACCAGCATCCTTCTGGCACGCCGCCTACACACATCTCACTCACCCCGACGACCTCAACAGCCTCGCTGAAGCCGCCCAGGACCGGGGCCGTGCGCAATGGGCCCACCACCTGCGCCTCCGAGCTGCCACTGCCGGCCACCCTGGTGCCATGATCAAAGTAGCCTGGGTGCGGGAAAGGGTCGGAGACCAGGAAGGCGCCGATTCCCTGTTCTGGCAGGCTGCGGGCGCTGGGGACCCCAGAGGCCTGAAATTCTTGGGCCAGAAGCTAGAGAGGGCTGGGGACCGGGAGGGTGCCGAGCTTCTTTTCCGGCAGGCCGCCGAAGCTGGTGATCCAGATGCGATACGCGGTCTGGCGCGGCTGCGGGAACAGGTCGGAGATCTGGAGGGAGCCGAAGCTCTTTACCGGCGAGCCGCCGACGCCGGTGACCCCAATTCCCTGTCCGAACTGATGATGATGCGAGAGCACGCCGGGGACCGGCAAGGTGCCGAAGCCATCGCCCGGGAAGCCACCGACGCTGGCGATACCTTGTGCTTCGAGATCCTCGCAGAAATGCGGGATGAAGCCGGGGACTGGGAAAGCGCCGAAGCCATCGCCCGGGAAGCCGCCGAGGCCGGTGACATCTTCCCTCTGTTGGCGCTGTGGCGAGCGCGGCTCGACAACGGCGACCTGAAGGGCGCCGAATCCGCCTTCCGGCAGGCCGCGGAGGCTAATGGCGGCCCTACCCCCGCCCACCTGGCACGGATTCGGGAGGAGGTCGGGGACCGAGAGGGCGCCGAAGCCCTTGCCCTGAAAGCTGCCGACGCTGGTGATTTCTACATCTTGCGCGACCTTGAGCGAATGCGAGGAGAGGCTGGTGATCGGGGGGGCCTCGACGCCCTCTACCGGCACGCCGCCGACGCTGGCCATCTCCGCTCGCTGCTGGGCCACGAGAGATGGCAGTACGGGCTGGACCCGGACGGTTCACCCTCATCTCCGTGGAGCGCGGAATAGGACGGGTGCATCCGTGCCAGACCGATGAACCAGCAGGTCACTGGTCAGACACCCCAGCCTCTCTCCTAAGCGGTGCTCTCTTGCCTCGGCTGGAGCCCTTGCGGAAGCGCTGGTACTCCTATGCCGTCCGAAAGGACGCAGGTAGATGTCGCCGGCATCCGATTGGATGAGGCTCATGACTGCTCACGATGTGGCCCGTCTGCTGCCCGAGATCCCGAAGCTCCGTGATCTGTGCCGGTCCGTGGCACTACTGGAGGCCATCCTGAGCCCGGAATGGTCCAGCCGCTACCACTCCTTCGACGCGGGCTGGAGTCCTGGGGAGGAGATGGCCTCGATGCGCAACGGGTCGGGAGACGAATACTCCATTGTCTTTTCTGCGGCGGGTGCGTATATCCGGGGCTTCGACCACGAGGCGGCGATGAGCCCGTACGGCAATGACGGACCGTGGCCCGGGGTGCTCGACTCCGTCCCTGAGGTGTTCCGCCACTGTGTGCAGGAGCCTGCGTTCTGCGACGAGCATGGCCTGCCGGTCGTGACCGCCTGCCTGTGGCGCGCGGCCGGTGATGACGGCTGGCGGGTGGGTGAGATCGACTACCCGAACGGCGTGGGCGACCCTGATGGGGCGGTGCACCTGTTCGCACGGCTCGTCGATCCGTCTCCGGAGGCGTTCCGGCGGTTCGCGGAGGACTACTACGAGGTACCCGTGGATCTCAATGCGGTGCGGCACGTCTACGCCCTCCGTCCGCTGACGCAGGCGGTGGTCACCGCGCTGAATGCTGACCTCCCCCTGACGGACCTCACCGACGACCTCGCGGCAGCCCGGTATCCATCCATTGCTGGCTGAGAAGCGCGACCCTTCCGACGCGAACTGGGTGGCAACAGCGCTGAAGCGAGTTGGCAAGGTGCTGTACAGCAGTGCGTACAGCAACACCGCCATACACGATCACCCGGTAGCGATCCGCATCTACTGCTTCACCAGGGCAGGAAGCCAGTAACGAGGCCTCTGCCCTTCCCTTGTAAACAGAAGGTCAGGGGTTCGATTCCCCTCGTCGGCTCTAGGGTTGACCAGCAGAAATGCCCGGTCTGAGATCACCTCAGGCCGGGCTTTCTTGATCGAATGCGCTGTGAGTGCGACAGTGCGACGCCTCGGTCGCTGCTCAGCTGCGGCCAACGGCAGAACCAGGCGCGTTCGGCGAGCGCCTGCTCCCACACCTCCTACAGATCCTTCCGGAGCTGGATGCGCCACTCCTTGGCGATATGCGTGTACCGGCGTGTCCTGCCCGGACATGCTGTGGGACGCCCCCGAGATCCATCTCGCCCGCGGCGGCCTCAGGTGTTTCATGACCCCGTCGCTGGACGTCGCCAGCCTGACGTGGGTGCACACCGAAGCCGACGACATCTCCGGCGCGACGAAGCCCTGCTTCAAGATTCCGGGCCCGGACCCGGTCGAAGTCCGCTGTGACGCGGTCGGCGTCTGCCTCGAAACCGGCATCCTCACCCAGCGGCACTTCCCCGAGCTGGTCAACTGGTGCCTGCGCAACCCCATGGTGGCACACGAGATCCGCATCCGGCAGGAGCTGTTCAACCGGGCCGTCGCCACCGCCACCCCAGTCACCGTCCCGGCGACGATGGCGGCCCTGTCAGCCGTGTACGGCGCGGTCGCGCTGCAGGCGGCAGACATGATCGAGCGGCACTCGCCGTGTGACCGCATCAGCCTCGAGGTCGTCTTCCCATGGTGGGCCAAGAACCTGTTCCTGGCTGACCTCGCCAGGCAGAACGGCGTCAACGCGTGCGACCTGAACCCGAACCGCATCCAGGACCTGTTCGGCACGTTGGGGGTGCGGGTCCAGTTCGCGCGCGGTCTCGCACTGGTTCGCCGGGAGATCTGTGAGATGACCAGCCGGCAGTCTCCACCGAACACGGGGCGATTCAGGTCATCGTCTGAGGACAGTTTCAGGCCTCCTGAACCAACCCATGTCGAAAGGCGTAGCGCATCGCGTCGCTCCGGCTCCGCGCACCGATCTTGGAAAAGGCGTTGTTGATGTGCGTTTTGACCGTTGACTCGCCGATGAACAGCGAGGCCGCGATCTGCTGGTTGCTCATGCCCTGCGCGATCAACCTCAAGACCTCGGCCTCGCGAGGGGTGAGCCCGTCGGGGTTACTCCAGCGAACCGGTGCAGCATTGACGGGATCCGGCCGTAGCATGGCAGCCACGAGGCGCTGGGAGATCGCAGCGTCGAAGGCGGACTGGCCGGACGCGGTGGCCCGAAGGGCAGCTGCGATCTCCGATCGCCCAGCGTCCTTGGTCAGATAACCGCGAGCGCCCGCGCGCAGGGCAGCGATGATCGACTCATCGTCGGCGTACGTGGTCAGGACCAAGACTGCGACCTGGGGATGCTGACGGGTGATGCGCTCAGTGGCTTCCACCCCGTCCATCACCGGCATCCGCAGGTCCATCAGCACGATGTCGGCCGAGGTTTCCTCCAGCAGCCGAAGCGCGCCCTCGCCATCGCCTGCTGCACCGACGACCTCGACGTCGTCCAGCAGGCCGAGCAGGGCCACCAATCCTTCCCGGATGATCTGCTGGTCGTCGACGACGATCACGCGCATGACCGTGGCAGCACTCACGCCGGCACCTCCGCGAACACCTGCCAGCCCCCGTTGTTTTCCTCGGCCGTGAGCCGGCCGCCCACGAGGGCGAGCCGTTCGCGCATGCCGGTCAGACCGTACCCGCCGGGCCCGCCGGTGCGGTCGCCTTCGGCCGGGGTGGCAGCGGGCTCGTTGCGGACCGCGAGGGTCACGGTGTCGGCGTGATAGTCGAGACGGATTGTGATCGCGGCATGCGGGGCATGCTTGGCGGCGTTGGTGAGCGCCTCCCGTGCGGTACGCACCAGGCAGACAGTGGCTGCCGGCGGCAATGCGCGGGGTATTCCGCCGACCTCAAGGGAGACGGCCGCTGGATGGTTGCCGCGGTGGGCCGCTGTCAGCAGGGCCACGGATTCGGGCAGCGGGGGGATGTCCTCGCGCAGCGCGGCCACCGCATGTCGTGCCTCGGACAGGCCTTCGACGGCCAGTCGGCGGGCCTGCCGTACCCGGTCCAATCCGCCGTCCACGTCGTTCTTCTCGCTCAGCAACGCCTCGGCCAGTTCCAATTGCACGCTCAGGGCGCCCAGGGAGTGCGCGAGCACATCGTGCAGTTCCCGGGCGATCCGGGTCCGTTCATCCAGCGCGGCGGCTCGCGCATGCTCGGCCTGGGCGCGCCGGGTTTGCTCCAGAAGGCGCTGCGCGTGCTCGGCCTGGACACGGTACTGCCTGCGGCTCAAGCCCAGCACCACGACGACCAGCATCACCGCTGCGTTGCCGAACACGTCACCGGCTGATCGCTCCAGGAGCACACACGAGAAGGCGACCGCCGCTACAGCCGCACCGGTCATCGTCATGATGACCAGAGGGCTGGGCCGCGTGTGCATGGAGAAGGCCACCAGACCCACGCACGACATGATCATTGCCGTCCCGTCGGCAGTCGAGCCGACGGCTGCTGCCGCAGCGAGCGCCGAGGCGCCCAGCATCACCAGGGCGGGTGCGG
The DNA here is from genome assembly GCF_052245915.1 of Nonomuraea sp. 10N515B. NCBI lineage: Bacteria > Bacillati > Actinomycetota > Actinomycetes > Streptosporangiales > Streptosporangiaceae > Nonomuraea > Nonomuraea sp. 10N515B. Next base: position 79,619 of record NZ_JBQQBQ010000013.1, on the reverse strand, counting down.
GCGCTCGCCGTTCCCAAAGGACGAAGGCCGCCCAGCCGGCCACGCTCAGGCCCAGCAACGCCCAGGTCGTACCGGTGAGCACGCCCGGACGCGCCGTCAGCGGGGCGGCCACCATCATGATCGTGCCGACCAGTCGTTCAACGCGCCATCCCGGGGACAGATAGCCCCACCAAGACGGCCGTTTCGTCTTGTGCGGTGCGTCGGTCATGTGATGGTGGCTCCCGGACTGCATGACGTCGGTTAGTTGCGCAAGTTGGCGATGAGTTCAAAGGCGAGTAGCCGGTAACCGATGAACCCCACCAGGACAATCAACCCCACGACAACCAAGGCGACTATAGACTTTCCGCCCACTTTCCCCCCATTCGGGCCGAGCACCCAGCTGATGACCGCGTTGACGAGGTCGAGCCGGCTTGCTTCGCGTCTGTTCATGGACGGAACCGTACGGACCGCCCGGCGGTACGGGCACCTCCGCACGATGGAGATCAGGGTGGAGAGCGGGTGGAGATGAGCATGAGGCCGCGCGGCCACGTTTTCGGGGCGTAGGCCGTGCGAAGCGCTGAACGCAGCTTTGTCTGGACCTACCGCGACAGGCGCTAGGTGATGACTACCCTCCAAATGATCTAAAGGATCCTTAGCAGGGCGACGCGTAACTGAACGAACACGAAGGGTAGGTTCACGGTGTTTCCGCCTAGAAAGGTCGACTCATGGGTCAGCATGGCACGTGCCAGAGCGGACAGCAGCGCCCGTTCGAGAGCGAGGCAGTCGCCCCCTGACCGTGGGCGGATACCTTGGAGAAGAAGGTGTGTCTGCCTTCTCTGCATAACCTCCGGCTATCCCGCCTTGCCCTAAGCGGCGTAGCCCTCACGATGACCGTGACGGCCGGAGGCCTGATCCTCCATGCCCCAACGACCCGGGCGGCGACGAGCGATTCGGCCACCACCAGGTCCGCGAAGGCGACCAGGATCGCTCGACAGAAGGAACGGGCCCGCAAGGCCGTGGCCGTGGCAAAGAGACAAATCGGCGCCCCGTACCGTTACGGTGCCGAGGGCCCCGGCTCGTTCGATTGCTCCGGCCTCACCCGGTACGCCTGGAAGAAGGCCGGGGTGAGGCTCCCGCGGGTGGCGAGCGGCCAGTTCGTCGCCACCAGAGCTAAAGTCTCCTGGAGGAACCTCCAGCCAGGCGACCTGATGTTCTTCAGGGGGCTCGGCCACGTGGTCATGTATGTCGGCAAGGGTAGGATGATCCACTCGCCGCGGACAGGTGAACGCGTGCGCATCGAGAAGCTCAGCGCAAGACGCATGTCGTCATTCGTCGGCGCCGTGCGCCCCGGCACCTGACACAGCCTCAGGGCGCCCAGGCGCGGCCGCGGCCGGGGTGGCGGTGCACGCGATGGCTGTCGCGGCCTAGATCCGCCGCACTACTACTGAAATCGGCAAGCCCAGGGGCTCTCCTGACACCCGGGCTTGCCCTGTGTGGGGGCTCCAGGTCGCCCAGCGATTCAGGTGTGGGGTGTTCTTTGCCAAGATCGGGTGATGCATGCCGTACAGACAGAGGTACGCCGAGTCACCGACCTAGGCGTCAACGGACACGCCAATCCCCTGGGGTCCCTGTGAGCTGCACGCCGTCCCCCCGATCTCTCCTGTCGGCTGGAGGTGCCGTTCTCGTGGCCGGATGCGGCTCCCCGTCCGTCGGCGGCAAAGCCGCCGCCACGCCGTTCTCGAGCAATCCCGCAAGCACGGCGGTTCGTGCTGCCGGGTCTGATGGGGATCAGCGCATTGCGCTCATGGCGCGTTCGATCTTCTCGCTCGGATACGGCGTTGTCCTACTGGTGCCGTACAGGTCCCAGTAGAAGTCGTTAATGGCTGCCGCTACGGGTGCGTACCGGCGGATCACTGCGGCTACGGTCGGCGGGGCACCAGTGGGTTCCGCGCCGTCTGCGCACGCTCGGATGTACTCGTTGCGTTCTCCCGGAATGCCGTTCGGCGGCACCTTCACCCCGCAGATATTGGTGACGAGCCAGTTGACCAGCCGCATCAGCGCGTAACCGACGTCGTGGGTCCGGTTGCGCTCCAGGAAGTCGATCTCCTGCTTGGACAGGTCGAACCGAGTGGAGGTCGCCAGTCCGAGATCGGCAATGTACAGGCGTTCACCATCGGTGAGGATGTTGCCGAAGTGACCGTCGAAGTGCATCAGCTCCCGGCCGTTCATGAAGGCCACGTCGGCGAGCAGGCACGATTCGACCATGGCGCTTGCCGCTACCGCAAAGTCCTGGCCGGCGGTGAGCTGAGCGGCGAGCCAGTTGTCGAGGTTGTAAGGGATGAACTCCTGAAACAGCACGATGCTGGCCGAGGCGCGGGCAAGGGCGTGGAGACGATCCCGTACCGCCGGCGATCCATCCCAGTACTGCACGACCGCCTCGACGTCGGCGTGCTCATCGGTGGGTGGTGGCGCTCCGGGCAGCACTCGCCAGTGATACAGCAGCGGAAAGGCCGCACTGCGGCCGGCCAGGACCCAGTTGGTTGTCATGACGTTGGCCGCGAGTTCACGCCAGGCACCGAAGCCCGGCCCGGCGAGAGCGGTGAGTCCGTACTGGCAGAACGGAGGCAGCCCGAACAGGTTCGCGGTGGACATCACGTTGCCCGCGCGGCGTTCCAGGTCGGTCAGTGGGATTCGCTTGGCGAAGACCGGCACGCCATCGATGTCCAGCAGTACCGAGGTACCGCCGATCCCGGAGCCCAGAATCTGCGCCTGCTCCAGTGACTCGCCGAGCTGCCGGTCACTGTGCAACGCCAATGCGCTTGCGACATCGCTGTATCGGTGGACACGTTCACTTTGCGACATGTCTAACCGTGTGTCTTGCAGGTCCAATGGCAGGCACCCCTCTGATCAACTTCGCGTGTCCGACGCTACACCCGTCGGGTATGGGCCTTTCCGGGTTTCACGTTTGAGCGCGGCGGCCAGCACGAGCACCTCCGGCGCCGGTGGTTATCTCGCGCAACACGCTGGACCGGCTGCTGCCGTCGGCGCGCACGCGGACACCGCGCACGGCGGTTCCCTGGGCTTTCTGGGAGCCACCTTGGGCCCGAGCGGACGATCAAGAACTGAGGCGAACGGGTCCGAATGCCCGGAACCCTGATGACCAGCCCAACGAACGTGTTCGGGCAGCCCCGAAGATCGTTTGGAGACCTACGGGGCAACCGGCACGATCACCCGCGGCTCTTTCGCCTGGCGTGTGGAATTGCCGACGACGAGTAAACGGTGAAGATCTGATCCGCCCGGAGGGCGCGGAACGGTCAGGGGTCGCGGCGGGAGATGGCGGCGGATGCGGCCGCCAGCGCGAGCGCGATGTATCCGAGCAGCACCAGCGCCGCCCCGGCGGGCGGCAGCCACGCGTCCGGGATGCGGCCGGGCAGCAGGTTGGAGGCCATCGGCAGGGTCAGCGAGCCGATCCGCTCGTTCCACGGGTCCGGCAGCAGCGAGATGAGCGCGGGCACCACGAACAGCAGGGCGAAGATCACAATGAACCCTCCGGCCGACGAGCGCAGCACGGCCCCCACACCCAGCCCCACCAGTCCCATCACCATGCAACTGAACCCGGCGCCGAGGACGGAGGCCAGCGCGTACGGCGACGCGAGGGTCACGCCGATGCCCCGGGTGCCGAGCACGGCCTGGCTGACGAAGAAGACGGCGAACGAGCTCAGCTGGCCGGCGATGAGCGAGATCACGCCGACCACCAGCGCCTTCGCCATCAGCAGGGTGCGCCGCTGCGGTACCGCGGTGAGCGTCTGGCGCAGCATGCCTGTGGTGCTCTCCGAGGTGATGGCGAGGATGCCGGGCTGTTCGGCGTCGCCCTGGGACTCGCAGCCGGGCTGCGGCGGCTCTGGCCGCTGCCCACCCTCGCCGTAGTGCTGGCTCTCGCGGCCGTCGGGGTGCAGGCCGGCGCGCTGATCAACCCGTGGCTGGTGTGGGCGTTCGTGCTCTACACGGTCGGGCTGGCGACCTCGGGCCCGCCGGCCTACCTCGGCCTCGCGGCCGGCCTGGCCGGCGTCGCCGCCCTGGTACCGCTGACGCACGAGCCCAACCTGGTGAGCAGCGTCGGGCTGATCGGGCTGAGCTGGCTGACCATGGCCGCCGCCTGGCTGCTCGGCCTGGCCGTACGGGAGCGGCGGACCGGCGCGGCCAGGGTCGCCGAGCAGCAGGCCCGCCTCGCCGTGGCCGAGGAGCGGGTCCGCATCGCCCGGGAACTACACGACATCGTCGCGCACAGCCTCAGCCTGATCGCCATGCGGTCCGGCGTCGCCGTGCACGTGGCCGGGGATCGCCCCGGAGAGGCGGTCAAGGCGCTGGAGGTGATCCAGGAGACCAGCCGCGGCGCGCTCGACGAGATGCGCCGCATGGTGGGCGTCCTGCGATCCGCTGGCGTCGGCGACCCGGAGGACTCCCCGCTCACCCCTGTGCCGGGCCTGGTTGGTTTGGAGACCCTGGCCAGGCGGGCGCGAGAGGCGGGCGTGCGGGTCACCATTAACGTGGACGGCTGGTACGCCCTGCCCCGCGGCGTGGAGAGCACGGTCTTCCGCATCGTGCAGGAGTCCCTCACCAACGTGATCAAGCACGCGGGGGAGCGGGTGTCCTGCGCGGTCTCGGTCGCGGTGACCCCCATGGAGGTCCTGGTCGAGGTGATCGACGACGGGAAAGCCGGTAGGGTCCCCTCCACCCAGGTGGGTGGGCACGGCCTCATCGGCATGCGGGAGCGGGCCCTGCTCCAGGGCGGGGAGTTCACCGCCGGCCCGCGGGAACAGGGCGGATTCCGGGTCGCGGCCAGGCTGCCGTACCGCCGGCGACAAGGGACGGAGGCTCATGACCGAGGGCATCAAAGTGCTCATCGCCGACGACCAGGTGCTGCTCCGCGGCAGTTTGCGCCTGCTGCTCGAATCGGCGCCCGACATCGAGGTCGTGGGCGAGGCCGGGACCGGTGGCGAGGTGCTGGAGCTGGTGCCGAGCTGCCACCCCGACGTGATCCTGATGGATGTGCAGATGCCCGGCATGGACGGCATCGAGGCCACCCGCCGGGTCTGCGCGAGCCCGGAGAGCCGCGTGCGGGTGCTCGTCCTGACCACCTTCGACATGGACGAGTACGTCTACGGCGCGCTCCGGGCGGGGGCGAGCGGCTTCATCCTGAAGGACACACTGCCCGCCGATCTACTCGCCGCCATCCGGGTGGTGGCGGGCGGCGACGCACTCATCTCGCCTGCCGTGACGCGGCGGCTCATCGCCGAGTTCGCCGGGCGGCCGGAACCGCTGACCGTCCCCGCCCGCAACCGCGCCCTGGCGGGGGTCACCGATCGGGAGCGCGAGGTGCTGCTACACGTCGCCCGCGGCCTGTCCAACACCGAGATCGCCCGCCACCTGCAGGTCAGCCTGGCCACGGTGAAGACCCACATCGGCAGCCTGCTGGCGAAACTCGGTGCCCGCGACCGGGCCCAGCTCGTCATCGTCGCCTACGAGGCCGGCCTGGTCGAAGCGCGACCCCGCAGACACGGCTGACCCCCGCCCGTCACAGGGTGCGGCGGAAGCCGCGGACCGCGACCACGGGGGAGAACGCCGACAGCAGCAGGCTGAGCAGGACCGCCAGCAGCGCCGCATCCGTGTATCCGTAGCCTGTTACCGACCGGGGTCACGATCACGCTCCCGGCGACAGGAGCGCGCGCATGAATGCCATGAACGAAGCTCCCGACGTCGATCGTGGATTTCTGCACAATCCGTACACGCCAGCTCGGCGGAATCGCCACCAGCGAAAGTTAGGATCACGCGGTGGACATAACGAGCGATCTTCCTAATGCGTCTCGCCAGCGCGCTCCCATGGACGTCAGCGGCAGGGCATGGGGGACGGTCGCCGTATGGCTGGGGCTCGGGACGATTTATGCGACGAGTGTTCCCGGGTGGCATTTCACGTGGCTCATGCTCGTCGGCGTCGGCTGGCTGTCGTTCGGCGTGGGCTGGCTGATCGTGCTCGGTGTCGTCCTTGTCGGGCGGGGGAGGTTAGTCGCATTGCGTCGTAACTGGCCGTTCTGGGCTGTGCCGCCCCTGATTTTGGCGTTGGCCGGCTCACTGGTCTACGTCGGTGCGCCGGTCAGGATGCGTTTCGAGTTGTCGCGCAGCAGCCTCGACCACTTCGCGAAGACGGTGTCAGAGGGGACGCCGCCGGGGACGCGGAATTGGATCGGCCTATATCCCGTCGAGTACCTTGAAGGATCCCGCCGGGCCTTCGGCTTCATGATCGAAGACACGGGCTTCTTCGGAAGCTACGGCCTCGCCTGGAGTCCGAATGGCGAGCCGGACATCGATGCGCCAGGCTACTACCGTCACTTCGACGGACCGTGGTACATCTGGATCGACGATTGATAGACGATTCGTCCGTCGCGGGCGCCAAGTGCTCGCCAGGGCCGGGGGTACCTCGGCGAGGTGAACCATTGGCCTTGCTGGGAGCCACCTTGGGAGCCACTCGAATGGACGATCATGAACTGGGCTGAACGGATCTGAAAAGGCCGGATTCCCGGTGACCGGTGCGGCGGACGGCCCTGAACGATCATGAAGATCGTTTGGGGACCTTGTAAACAGAAGGTCAGGGGTTCGATTCCCCTCGTTCGTCCCAGGTGGAAGGCCCTCCCGGACTCCGGAAAGGCCTTTTGATCTTGTGCAACAGTGCAGTACAGCTACGGCATCGACTCGTCTTCGCCATGCCGGGTTACGATCTCGTTGATGGCGTCAGACCACGCTGACCGCTTGGGAGCGGGGAAGTGGTGGTGGCACTGGCGGCATTCCCAGCTCGCTTCCAGGGTTTCGTCCCACAGGATGCAACCGGCCAAGCGCAGGTCTCCGGATTCCGCAGCCTCGCGTGCGGCGGGAGTTGGCAGGCCGAATAACACCGGCAGGGTGTCACCGTAACAAAGCGGGCACTGTGGAGGCGACATCCTCACAGCATGCCGAGACCCCGTGACGGAGTCCACTCCCAGAACGCGCAGGTGTGGCGGGCGTCGGGTGTCGTGGACGCGGATTCGCGTGACACCGGCGTTTTTGCCATGCGAGTCGAAGGCACGATTGAGGTTCCGCGGTTCGATGGGTGTGCCGTACTTTGTGGTGAACACCAGGTCCGACCTCGTCCACCTGACACCATCCGCTTCGCGGGCCTGGTCTTGCAGCTCGCGACGCTGTTTGAGCTCAGTGCCGAAGAACCCCCGGCCATTTATCGGCGAAAGTCATACATACGGCACGCGTGCGCGTTGTCGCGGCACGCGTGCCGTACGCGTTCAGGAACTCACACCCACCAGGTGATGCACTTGGCCGCGCTGCCGCCGGGCATGACGTCCTTCGCGCAGGCCTTGTAACCCCAGCCGGCCTTGCTGCGGTGCGCCTTGGAGTAGGCGGTTTTGCTCTTGATCGATGTATGGCCGCTGGATTCCCACTTCCTCGTCGAGGGGTTGTAAACCTCCAGCCAGAGAATGTCGTTGTCGCCCATATTGCCGGCGGGGTTGGGGACCCGAGCCCACAGGTAGTAGTTGCCGCCCCACTTGCCCGACCGGATCTGCAGCGTGTACGTGTCAGGCGTGACCGTGACGGTCTTCGACGTCACTGTGCCCACGCTGGTGGCGTACTTTGGCGCGCTGGACGACCAGTAGTTCGCCGCCTGGGCGCTGGAGGTGCTCATGGCCAGCGTGGCCGCCGCCACCAGGCCCACGGTGCCGATAGACGCGATGCGCCCCACGATCTTCCGCATGCGTACGATCTTCTCCTTCTGACGACTTCTTGTCTCGCTAGACCCTAGGGAGCGCCGGTATAGCGCGGGTATGCCGCAGCGGGCAGGGAGAAGGTCGGTTAACAATTGGGATGGGTGCGGGGTTGCGGCTTCCCGTCTAACGCCGTCTGATCCTCGACTACGGTTCCCGCATGAGCGACAACGCATCGACGGCGGCCACCGCCAAGGTGTTCGTCTCCTACAGCAAGATCCTCATCAAGGCCCTTGGCGAGGTTGACTACGCCGATCCTCCGAGTCATGCCCCTAACGGACTGGTGGCTGCCCACCTGGATGCTGCTGCAATTTTCACCGGGGTGCATACCGGCTATGTGAGCGTCACAGTGCAGACGACCACTTCCGCACCTCCTCTCGACGGGGTGCGGCAGTGGGCCGACGTGGAGGAGGTGATGTTCCCCACCTCAATCGGGGACATGCGCCTGTTCGGCTTTATGGGCGATACCCCTCCACCAGATCTTCCTTCGCTTACCCCTCAAGGGCTTGGGTGTACAGGCTGCGGGTGCATGCTTCGGCTCGCCCCCGTATCGGTACCCCCGACACTGACGAGCCAGTCGAGGACTATCTCGTCTGCGCATGGCCCCTCGCGCTCGGCCGGGATGCAGCCATCGAGGCGGCAGAGGACCTGCCCGACCTGACGAGTGCAAATGTTCGCGCTTACAGGGAACGGCTCTCCTCAGACGATCCTGGCCGTATCCACCGCTCCCCGCGACGCTGATCAGGAGGAGCACCCGAGGATCTGCATCCGCGATTCATGGGCGAATCGGTTCGAACGCGACCATCTGCCGGCCTTGTCGCTGACCACAAGGGGATCGCTCAGGCAGGGGAGCTGTGGGAGGCGCTAGACGTCCGAACGCGTGACGGCCCGCCTTGTCATCGTCGGCACAGACCCGCGCTGACTGCGACGGCCAACGTGGCCGCCTCGTATAGGGCGTCCTCGATTCGTCCGGCATCAGTGGCCCCGGCGTGCTTGGTCGAGACAACTGGCCGACCAGCAGCCGCATGTGCTGAAGCCATCGCCAAGGTCACTGAGGTTCTGGCACCCCGTCGCCGTGCCCACTAATTGACCCCAGTGGCGGCTCGTCCAGCTATCGGAGCTGAGAACAACTTCTTGGGTCCCAGCCATTCGAACCACAGTGTGAAATCACCTTGCGACACCAAGGTGTGGGAGATACCCCATACCGATCGACAGCCGGGCTCATGGTCAAGCGACCCGCACCGAGTGGGGTCCGACGCTGATCGTCACATCCACGTGACCACCAAGAGCGGCTGCGTACGCGCGGATGGTCTCGAGTTCCATCGAGTCCAGATCACCGTTCTCGATCTGAGACACACGTGCTTGTGAGATTCCAAGGGCAGCCGCCACCTCGGATTGTGTCTTGCCGACAGACTTGCGCAGTTCCTTCAAGTGGTGGCCTGCGACGTAGGCATCCAGCTGGGCGTCGGCGGCGGCCTGCCGCTGCGGGTCGGCCAGTTCGGGGTACAACCGGTGCGCTTCCGCCTTGACCTCACGCCAGTTGCGTCCTGGGCTCATCGCTTGTCCTCCCTCTTCCTCTCAGCCGACTTCGCGGCGCGGTACTCGGCGTAGCGTGCTTTGGCCAGCGGGATTGCTTCCTCGTACCAGCGCGACCACCTGCCGGCCTTGTCGCCGGCTACAAGGAAGATGGCTTCCCTGTCCGGGTCGAAGACGAACACGATTCTAATCTCGGTTCGCTTCCGCGAGCCTGGGCGTAGCTCCTTGAGGTTGCTCATGTCGCCGTCTATCAGGGTGTCCACCAGCGGACGTCCGAGAGCTGGGCCGACTTCTGCAAGCCGGTCGATGGCTCTTTCTATGAGAGAGGCGGACTCTGGGTCGCTCTCGCAGAGCTTGAGGAACCATGATTCGACAGGTTCGAGCAGCACGATCTCCCAGGCCATACACACATTATAATACCTAGCTTATGTCCAGGCGGGTAGATGGTCCACCTTGAGCGATGATGGGGAAGGCCTGTAGACACCGCCATGTTCGGCTCTTCCAAGAAGTACTTCATCTCTCGCCGCGTCTCATCGGCGATCCAGGCCAGGTCAAACACCGGCCCGGGGGGTGGCCGCCGAGGCCGAATCGATGGAGAAACGACCGGAACTCATCGGGGATGGCGCGCCGATCACCTCCTCCAAGGCATCCGCCTCGGTGGCCGGGAGCGGAGCGATGGAGGAAGCGCCGATTCGGGCCAGCTCTTCGCCTAACTCGACCAAGTGATTTCTGATCGCATGACATGCGACTCATCCAACTAGATGATCTTCGGTATGTCGGGTCGTGACAGTGCCGCTGGCCCCCGGAGATCGCGATCCCCGTGACCATGTCCCGACCGCCTCAGCACCGCCTCGTCGGCCTCGGGCAGCCAGGAGTGCGGCGGGCGGCGCAGCCGGCGCCCCACCCTCCGGAACTCCGTCACGGCCTGGAGCAGCGCGTCCAGACCCGGATGCCGCAGGCCCTCGGGGAAGACGAGGTTCTCCAGGGCGAGCGGCACGGGATCGACCAGGGGCCGCACCACGGCGCCGGGGATCCCGCCGATCTTGGCCGTGGCCAGCACGGGCTCTTGGTGCCGTTGCAGGTAGAGGCCCATCTCGTGGGATCCGACCGGCGGCGCGTGTGGCGTGGCCAGGGTGAGCCCGAACTCCTCTGCCAGGCGTTCGCCCAGGTCGGTCCACTCGGTGGTGGCGGGGTTGCCCGCCATGGCGTCCAGCGGGAAGTCGGCCAGCACGCCGAGCGGCACGTCCTCCAGCGCGGCCAGCGGATGGTGCTCGGGCACCAGGAGGGCGAGCGGATCCAGTCGCACGGGCACCTGGGCCAGTCCCTTGCGCACGTCGGCGGGCAGTCCGGCGAACCGGCCGAACGACACGTCGAGACGCCCCTCCCGCATGGCGGCGACCCCAGAGGCCAACCCGCCGTGGAAGCGAGCGAGTATCTCCACTCCCGGCGCCAGCTCCCTGGCTCTGACCAGCGGCTGCGGCGGCTCGTGCCCCTGCATGTTGACGTCCACGAGCAGCGGTCCTCGAGCGCCGGAGACCTCCGCGACCAGCTCGTCGTGCAGCGCGAGCAGCCGCCTGGCCCCGGACAGCAGCCGCGCTCCCTCCGCGGTCAGCTCCACCCGCCGGGTGGACCTGGTGAACAGCGCCGCCCCGAGCTGCTCCTCCAGCCGCCGCACGTCACGGCTGAGCGCCTGCTGGGCCACGTACAGGCGGGCGGCGGCGCGGCCGAAGTGCAGCTCCTCGGCGACGGTCACGAACACCCTGAGCAGCCGGGGATGCAGGTCCACGCGGCAACATTAACAACAGATCCGCGTTAATCCGGCCTTTTTCGGTGTTGGACCGTGCCTCGCGATCTCCATCAGGCTGGACGCGTGATCCCCATGAAAGAGCTGCTCAGCGGCATGCCGCTGTCGCCCGCCCAGATCGGCGTTCTCCTGAGCCTGGTCCACCCACCGGGGCTGACGGCTCAGAACGTCCCGAGCGGGTCGCCCACGAAGTCGGCGATGAAGTTGCCGAAGAAGAAGCCGAAGAACAGGAAGTTCGGCACCAGCACGACGTAGTGCCGGCGTCGCGGACGCGCGCTGACCGTCGCATCGAACCGGCTATGTCGCTCGAAGTTCGTCTCGAAGTTCGTCAACAGCGCCAGGCGACAGGCATCCCGGCCGCGCCTGCGCGGGGCCCGGCGTCCGCGCCTGTGAACCGGCCACGCCGAGCTCAGCGAGCTCGGCGTGGCCCGGTTCGCGCTCTGCTTGATGCACGATCGACATCCATCAAGCGGCGTCGAGGGCTTCAGTGATCTTGCGGGCCATCTCCGCCATGGTGGGGCTGGGCTCGCCCTTCTGGGTCCGCGCGGCCGCGTCGATGGCGACAAGGACGGTACGGCGGAAGTTGTCGGCCTCTGCCGGAGCCTGCTGCTTGAGCAGGGTCATGGCCGCCGTCAGAGCCGGCAGGACCTGGTCGGCGAGTGCGGCTACGGACTTGCCTTTCAGGCCCTTGGGCGCCTTGACGAGCACGTGCCCGACCACGCCGGTCGCGGAGGTCAGAGCGATGCTGGACCCGGTGGCGGCCTTGTGGGCCGAGCCGGCGGCAGCAGCGGCGGACATCAGCGAGACGGCGCCCCACGCGGCGGTCCGCAGGGTGAGCTTGTCCTGGTCGGTAAGGGTGACGGACATGGTGGTGTGCTCCTTCACATCTGGTACGAACTTTCTGAAGTCCACCATCGCCGACCGCTCTGATACCGGGCCGTTGCCGTTCTGACGCCGCCGCTGACACGGCACCGCATGGTCAGCGCGAGGGTTGGTCAGCTGGGCCGAGGGCTCCGGCGATCTTGCGGCCATCTCAGAGGGGCGGGATCGTCACCGTCAGCACCCCGCGGAAGGCCAGGCGCAGGAGCGATTGTCAGGTCCTGTGGAGGGGAGCCGCACCGACCCAGCGGTGGTAGGCGTCTACGTCGACGTTGCTGCCGCACACGATGGTGACTACGTGTCGGCCGGCGAAGCGGTCACGGTCTTCGAGGATCGCCGCGATGCCGAGCGCGGCCGATGGTTCGACGACGAGGCCGGCGTGGTCGAGGAGCATCCGCATACCGGCGATGATCGACGCCTCCTGGACCAGGACGGCGTCGTCAGCGACCAGGAGGAGATCGTCCAGGACGGCCGGGATGGGACGCCGACCGGCGACGCCGTCAGCGATGGTGTTGGTCGAGTCGGTGGTGACGACGCGCCGTTGGCGCCACGAGTGTGTCATCGCCGGTGCGCCCAGCGGCTGGATGCAGATCACCTCGACTTCGGGCGCCAAGGCCTTCACTACATGACCCACACCGGTGGCCAGCGCCCCGCCGCCGAGAGCGATCAGGACGGCGTCGAAGGACGGCAAGGTGTCCACCAGTTCCAGGCCGATGGTCGCCGCGCCCTCGCAGGTCTCGATGTCCAGGCTGTCTTCGACCAGCCGGATGCCGTCGTACCGCGCGATGGCCGCCGCCCGCTCGCGAGCCAGGTCGAAGTCGCCGTCCACCAGCTCCAACCTGGCGTCCAATGCGCGGATGCGATCAAGCTTGGCCGCGGGCGCAAAGCGGGATGCCACGACGGTGACGTCGAGCCCCCGTCCGCGACCGGACCAAGCGAGGGCTTGGCCAAGGTTGCCCGCGCTGGCGCACACCACGGCTCGCGAGCCGCTGTCGGCGAGCAGGCTCGCGACCACCTCGGTGCCGCGGGCCTTGAAGCTGCGGACCGGGTTCGCCGTTTCGAGCTTGATGCTCACCGTGCACCCGAGGTCGGGCTCCAGCGCCTCGCAGCGGTACAGCGGCGTGTCGAGGAAAATCGGGTCGATTAACCGGCGAGCCGCCCGGATCCGAGCAGTGTCGAGGCGCGTCTCCTGCATGACTCAGCAGCGTAGCGCCGCCGGCCTGCAGGGGATCGCGGCTCTCGTGGGGCACGCTCATTCCCGGCTGCCGCCCTGGAGGGCCTCGACGAGGCCGCCCCTCGCTGAGATCTAGGTACGAGGGCCGCTGTGCATGACAACGAACAGCCCCCGCGCGCGGGTGCCATCCGGCAGGTGCCAGGCGCCGGCGACGTGGCCGGTCGCTTCCGGTGGGGGGAGAGGCGCGTTGTCCAGGGCGGGACGCAGGACCCGGTGCAAGCGGAGGGCCGTACCGTTCGGTGCAGGCAGCTCGGTGCCCTCGTGGTCGTCGATGGCAGTGGTGGTGAAGTCCGTGACGGCGAGGTCGTCACCGATGCAGGAGCGGGTGACCTCCCGGTCGGGGATGTCGCTGGTGTTTTGGTCCTGGGCCTGGACGCGGCCCTCGATCAAGGCCAGCAATTGGGCGACCAGCACAGGGTCGTGGCAGCCGTCGTAGGCCCAGCGCCGCCCCAGCACCCCGTGCTCCATGGTGCCGACGAGGGCGTGCTCCGCCCCGGCGAGAGGGGCGCCGCGATAGGTGAGCGGCACCAGGTAGCTGGCCGGGTGAGTGCCGGAGGTGTCGGTGACCACCATGAACTCGATCCCGACCTCACCCTGCGGGTCGTCCAGCCGGAAGCCGCCGGCCTTGGCCAATTCTGGTTCGCCCGAGCCGCCGAGGTACCACGGCCGGGAGGGTAGCCAGGAGGTGAGCAGTTCCAGCTTGGTCGGCTTGAGGGTGGTGTGGTGGATGACGGCCATGCCGAGGGTTCTCTTCCGTTGAGCGGGTAAGACCTTCAGATCTTCCCATCTGCCGGCAGGGCGGTTCTTCAGCCGACAGGACCAGCAACGCGGCGTGGACGTCAGCGGGCGAGCCAGCCGCCGTCCACGGGCAGCACGATGCCGGAGATGTAGTCGGAGGCGCGGCTGGACAGGAACACCGCGGCGCCGCCGAGGTCGCTCGCCGACCCCCACCGGCCGGCCGGGATGCGCTCCAGAAGGGATCTGCTGCGTTCCGGGTCCTCCCGCAGCGCCTGCGTGTTGTCCGTGGCGATGTAGCCGGGGGCGATGGCGTTGACGTTCACGCCCTTCGGCATCCACTCGTTGGCCAGCGCCTTCGTCAGCCCCGCGAGCGCCGACTTGGAAGCGGTGTAGCCGGGCACGTTGATGCCGCCCTGGAAGCTCAGCAGCGACGCGATAAATATGATCTTGCCGTGCCCTCGCTCGATCATCGATCGGCCGACGGCCTGGCTGAGCACGAACTGGCTGTTGAGGTTGGTCTCGATGACCCGGTCCCACAGCTCGATCGGGTGCTGGGCGGCGGGCTCCCGCTCGATGGTGCCCGCGTTGTTCACCAGGATGTCGACGCCGAGCCCCTCGAGGTGAGTGGCGAGCGCGCTGACGGCCGCCCGGTCGGAGAAGTCGGCCTGGAGCGGGGTGAAAGTCCGTCCCGTCGCTTCCACGCGGCGCGCCGCCTCGCTGCCCGACGGCTCCATGGCCGCGCTGACGCCGATGATGTCGGCGCCCGCCCTGGCCAGCGCCTCGGCGATGGCCAGGCCGATGCCGCGGCGTGCGCCCGTCACGACGGCCGTGCTCCCGGTCAGGTCGAAGAGCTCGCGGCTCATGCCGTACCCCCAGAGACGTTCACGAGGATCTTCATGGCCTGCCCCGACTCCAGGGCGGCGAAGGCGTCCGCCGTCCCGGTGATCGGCACGATCTCCGTGATCAGCTCGCCGGCCGGGATCACGCCCGTGGCGAGCAACTCGACGGCGCGTTCGAAGTCGGCGCGCTGGTAGACGCGCGCGCCCAGCAGGCGCAGCTCGCGCCAGAAGACACGTTGCAGGTTGACCGGCCGCGGCTGCGGATGGATGGCCACCACGACGACCGTCCCCCGCACCTTCACCAGGTCCGTCACGCCGAGGACCGCCGCCGCCGCGCCGGACACCTCGAACGCCACGTCCGCGCCGGCTCCCTGCGTCCATTCCTCGACCCACGCGACCTGGTCGGTGGCCGAGGGATCGAGCACGCGGAACCCCATGGCCGCGGCGGCCTGTCTGCGTCGCGGGTCTATCTCGACGACCACGACGTCCGCGCCCTCGTGCCTGGCGACCGCGGCGATGAGCACGCCGATGGGGCCGCCGCCGACGACCACCGCGCGGTCGCCCGGCACGAGCTCGGCTCGCCGTACGTCGTGGACGGCGACCGCCACGGGCTCGACCAGGGCCGCGTGGTCCAGGCGGAGGGTCTTGGGCAGGGGGACCAGGAGATTGGCGTCGACGTTCCACAGGCCCTGGAGCGCGCCGGGGGAGTCGATGCCGACGAAGACGAGGTTCTGGCAGATGTGCTGGTTGCCCGCACGGCACGCGGGACAGGAGCCGTCCCAGTCCAGCGGCATGACGGTGACGTGGTCGCCGGCGGCCCACCCGGTCACTCCGTCGCCCACGGCGGCGATGACTCCGCTCATCTCGTGGCCGATGATGGCGGGCGGCTTGACCCTGCCGTCCATGTGTCCCTGGAGGATGTGCAGGTCAGTGCCGCAGATTCCGGTGTACGCGACCTCGATCTGCACCTGGCCGGCCTTCGGGGGCGACGGATCCGCCTCACGGATGCCGATCTTCTGATTCCCCAGGTAATTGGCGGTTAGCACCGTTCGGGCTCCCATCGCTCTGGTGTTCCGGCAGCAGCATACACAACAGACATCAGATGAAAGATGTGATTCTCTCCGTATTTGCGGGACTCTCTTCGCCTTTGCAGGGATATTCATCAGATGTATCCTGGCGAGAGCTGATCTGGTGTCACAGATTGTGACGCACCGTACGAGCTCCGCTGGAGAGTGAATGACCGCGATCATCGGCGTGGACGCCTTCGACGTACGCTTCCCGACGTCGCTGAGCCTGGACGGCTCCGACGCGATGAACAAGGACGGCGACTACTCGGCCGCCTATGTCGTGATCAGGACCGATGACCCGGATCTGTCCGGCTTCGGCTTCACGTTCACGATCGGCAGGGGCAACGACATCTGCGTGCTCGCCGCCAAGCAGCGTGGACTTCCCCTGGTCGGCATGGCCGTGGAGGACGTGGTGGCGGACCTGGGCGGCGTCTACCGTCACCTCAAGTCAGACTCGCAACTGCGCTGGCTGGGGCCGGAGAAGGGTGTCGAACACCTCGCCATGGCCGCCGTCATGAACGCCGTGTGGGACCTGGCGGCCCGCGTCGCCGGCAAGCCGCTGTGGCGGTTGCTGACCGACATGACCTCGGAGGAGCTGGCCGACGTCGCCGACCTGTCGTACCTGTCGGACGTGCTCACCCGCGACGAGGCTGTAGAGCTGCTGAAGGAGCTGGAGCCGACCCGCGCCGACCGCGTCGCAGAGCTGGCCGCGACCGGCTACCCGTGCTACACGACCAGCGCGGGCTGGCTCGGATACTCCGACGAGAAGCTGCGGCGGCTCTGCCAGGAAGCCGTCGAGGCCGGATACAAGCACGTGAAGCTGAAGGTCGGCGCCAGCCTCGAGGACGACATCCGCCGGTTGCGCATCGCCCGCGAGGTCATCGGCTCCGACGCCAGCCTGATGATCGACGCCAACCAGGTCTGGGACGTGCCGCAGGCGATCGAGTGGGTACGCGCGCTCGCGGAGTTCGAGCCGCTGTGGATCGAGGAACCCACCAGCCCTGACGACATCCTCGGCCACGCCGCGATCCGCAAGGCCGTCGCGCCCATCGGCGTGGCCACCGGCGAGCACGGGATGAACCGGGTCCTGTTCAAGCAGATGTTCCAGGCCGAGGCCATCGACTTCTGCCAGCTCGACTCCGCCCGGCTCGCCAGCGTCAACGAGATTCTCGCGGTCTATCTGATGGCCAAGAAGTTCGGCGTGCCGGTGTGCCCGCACGCGGGCGGCGTCGGCCTCTGCGAACTGGTGCAGCATCTGTCGATCTTCGACTACGTCGCCGTGTCGGGCTCGCTCGAGGGCAGGGTGACGGAATACGTCGACCACCTGCACGAGCACTTCGTCGACCCGTGCGTCGTCAAGAACGGCGCCTACACGCTGCCGGCCCGCCCCGGCTACAGCGCCCAGATGTACGACGCCACGCTGGCGACGTTCTCCTTCCCCGACGGCGACTACTGGGCCAGGGCCACGGAGTCCTGATTCGCCGACAGATATTGCTCCACGGCGAGCAGGTGCACCCCCATCCGCAGCCGGGCCGCATCGGGATCCCGTGTCCTGAGCGCCTGGAGGATGGCCTGATGCTCCTTGTGGGTGTCGAGCTCGGCTCCGTCGGCGTTGATGGCCCGCCACAGGCGGGCCCGCACGGTACGGCTGGCCAGCGCCTCGATCAGCGCTTCCAAGGTCGTGTTGTGTGACGCCGCGGCGATGAGGCGATGGAACGCGATGTCGGCGTTCATGACCGCCTCATGGTCGATCAACTCGGCCTGGACGAGCAGCTCCATGGACGCCAGGATCTGCTCGGCCCGGTCGAGCTCCTCGTCGGTGATGCGCAGTGCGGCCCGCGCCACGGCCTCGGTCTCCAGCACGCGCCGCACGGACTGCAGGTCGGCGACGTTCTCCGGCCGGTGCAGGTCGACCAGGAAACCGATCGGGCTCAGCAGTATCCCCGGGTCGAGCGCGGTCACGTAAGTGCCGTCGCCCTGCCGGGTCTCCAGCACTCCGGTGATGACCAGCGCGCGGACCCCTTCGCGGAGCGAGCTGCGTGACACGCCCAGCTGGGCGGCCAGGTCCTTCTCCACGGGAAGGCGGGATCCCGCCGTCAGCGCACCGTTGATGATCATGTGCTTGATGCCCTCGACCACGATGTCGGATTGCGATGCGCGCGGCTCGCGGGTAGTCATCTGACCAGTTTAAAGCCAACGCCAGCCCGCGCGGCCGTACCAGAAGTCAATCATCAGATCAATCGTGCAGAGTGATTGCCCGTCGTCCGCGATTTTCCTGCTGAAACCTTGACGTAACACATGATTCATCAGATGATTCCGGAAAGCCGTCCGGGTTTGTCACGCCATTCGTCAGGGCTTTCCGGCGGCTGCTCCCCCGCACGAAGGAGGGCGTCGCGATGACGCAAGCGCATCCCCAGCCGGTCAGGTCACGCACGGGAACGACCAGGATCCGATGGACGATCATCTGGCTGGCGTTCGCCGGACTGTCGATCAATTACCTCGACCGTGCGAGTCTCAGCGTCGCGCTGCCGTTCATGGGGGAGGATTTCCACCTGACCGCGACGCAGCAGGGGCTGGTCTTCGCGGCGTTCTTCTGGGCCTACGACGCCTGCCAGCTCGTCGCCGGCTGGTACGTGGACAAGGTCGGGCCGCGGCGCTCCTTCTTCCTCGCCGCGGTGTGGTGGTCGATCTTCACCGCGCTGACCGGGCTCGCCCGCGGCTTCTGGTCCCTCATCACGCTCCGCTTCCTGCTCGGCGTCGGTGAGAGCCCGGCCCCCAGCACCGCGGCCAAGGTCGTGGCGACCTGGTTCCCGACCAGGGAACGCGCCTTCGCCACCAGCATCTGGGACTCGGGCTCCAGAGTCGGCGCGGTCATCGCGCTCCCCGTCGTGACCGGTCTCATCGCGTGGCTGCACTGGCGCGCCGTCTTCGTCGTCATCGGCGCGGTCGGGGTCGTCTGGGCGCTCGTCTGGTGGAAGTACTACCGGGACCCGCGGCAGCACCCCGGCGCGAGCGCGGCCGAGATCGAGTACATCGAGGGCGGCGGCGCCCGTACGGCGGAGACCGACGGCGAGGAGGCCGCGCGGATCCCGTGGCGGTCGCTGTTCCGCTACCGCACGGTCCTGAGCATGATGTTCGGCTTCTTCTGCCTGAACAGCGTCATCTATTTCTTCATCACCTTCTTCCCGTCGTACCTGGTGACCGAGCGCGGCTTCTCCCTGCTGAAGCTGGGCTTCTTCGGGGCCATCCCCGGCCTGTTCGCGGTGCTGTCCGGCTGGGCCGGAGGCCTCCTGGCCGATCGGGCCATCCGCAGAGGCGCCTCGGTCACGCGGGTACGCAAGACGGTCATCGTCGGCGGGCTCGTCGGCGGGTCGGTGATCATGTTCGCCGCGCTGGTCCCGGAGGCGTGGATGGCGCTGACGCTCCTGTCGATCTCGTACGGCAGCCTCACCGTCGCCGGCACCGGCATCTGGTCGCTCCCCGCCGATGTCGCGCCCAGTTCCAGGCACGTCGGATCTCTCGGCGGCGTACAGAACTTCGCGTCCAACTTCGCCGGAATCATCACGCCGATCGTGGTGGGCGCGCTGGTGGACGCCACGGGGTCGTTCGTCGTGCCGCTGTTGGTGATCGGCGTGGTCGCTCTGGTGGGGGCGTTCAACTACCTTGTGATCATGGGCAGGATCGAGCCGCTCAAGCTCATCGGCTCCGCCCCTGCCGCCACGAGCGGCTCCTAAGGGCTTTCGAGCACGGCCACCAGCTCGTCCTCGTCGTAGAGACGGGAGCGCCGCGCACCGCCGCGGCGCCCGCCTTTCTTCGCGCCATTCGGAGCGGTCGCCGGCCGGAGGCCCTGAGGTGAGTCTTTTGCTTGGAGGCGTGCGCGAGAAGAGACGAGCCGGGGGAGGGAGGCCGAAGAGAAGCTCCAAAAAAAGATTTCGCTGAGGCTGTCACAGATCGGGAGGCTGCCCGGTCGTAGCTGGCGACCGGCCGGCAACCAAGTGCCCCGGCGAGGCAGGAAGGCTCATCATGAAGATCGTGGTTATCGGTGGTACCGGCCTGATCGGGTCGAAGCTCGTGACGAAGCTGGGAGAGCACGGTCACGAGGCGGTGGCGGCGTCGCCGAACACCGGCGTCAACACTCTCACCGGCGAAGGGCTGGCCGAGGTGCTGGCGGGCGCGCAGGTGGTGATCGACGTGTCGAACTCGCCGTCGTTCGAGCCGGCCGCGGTGATGGAGTTCTTCGAGACCTCCACCCGCAATCTGCTGGCCGCGGAGGCGGCGGCGGGCGTCGGTCACCACGTCGCGCTGTCGGTCGTGGGAACGGAGCGGATGCCGGACAACGGCTACTTCGCGGCGAAGATCGTCCAGGAGCAGCTGATCGAGAAGTCGTCGATCCCGTTCTCGCTCGTGCACGCGACGCAGTTCTTCGAGTTCGCCCGCGGCATCGCGGACGAGGCCACGATCGACGGCAAGGTGCACATCGCGCCGGTGCGCTTCCAGCCCATCGCGGGTGACGACGTCGCGCAGGCGGTCGGCCGGGTCGCGGTGGGGACGCCGCTGAACGGCCGGGTGGAGGTGGCCGGGCCCGAGCAGTTCCGGATGGACGAGTTCTTCCGCGAGGCCCTGGCCGGCTGGGGCGACCCGCGCGAGGTGGTCACCGACCCGCAGGCCCGCTACTTCGGCAGCGTGCCGGGCGAGCGCACGCTGGTGCCCGGTGAGGGCGCCACCTTCGGCCAGATCCGATACCGCGACTGGCTCAAGACCGCCGCCCGGTAGCGGCGCTCACCGCCGCGCCCCGCGTCCGTCCTGAGCGCGGATCCGTAACTGGCTGAGGAACCGGATCTCCCGTCGGTCCGGTTGCGCCGGAGGCGACGTAGGGTCCAGATCAGCAACCAGTCCCTGCGGAGATGGGAGCCTGCATGACCGTCACTCCCGCGCACCTGCGCGCCCTCGCGAGCCGGGCCGAGGCGCTGACCGCCGAGGTTCGGGCACTCTGCGACGGTGCCCCGAACGGATCGCCGGAACGGGAGCACCTCGCGGTGGCGGGGCAGGCCGCCAACTGGCTGGCCCGAGGCGCCGAGGACCTGCAGCGCGCGGCCACAGACCTGGCCAGGATCCAGGCCCAGCCGTGCGGCCTGCCGTGGAGCGTCTGCCCCGAACACGGCAACACCCTCTCCTCCAGTGCAGGCGTCTCCACGTGCCGGGTGTGCCGCCGCACCTGGAACTACGACCGGCCCGGCGAACCGTGCAAGGAGCCGGTGACGTGGAAGGTGATCGACCGGGCCGGGACGGAGACGAGGATGTGCGACGGCCACGTCCTCGGCGCCCGCGCGGCCGCCCAGGGCGCCACCTTCCTACGCCTCGAGCAGCCATGACACCGGTGAACGGCCTTGCTTCCTCAAGTCAGAGGTGAAGCATGCTGCCGTGCTGGTCGATGTGGTCGGCCGTGTCATCGTCGAACCACACGCCACCGGTCGCCAGATAACGGAAGTAGTGGATCCCCGGCGGGAGGATCACTGACACGGTGCGCATGCCGTTGCGGCGCCGCAGGAGCTCGTGGTGACCGGGCGACCAGTCGTTGAAGTCGCCGACGACGCTGACGATGCCGTCGGGCTGGTGTGCGGGCAGGGCGAAGGTGATGCGGGTCTTCTTGCCGAACAGGGGCGTACGCCTGAGCATTGCGAACCCTCCCAGGATGTGGGGAACGGCCCTAGCTTGCTGGGACCGGACAGCTGGGAGGAATAGGACACACGCCTCGTAACCTACATTTCATCAGAATTCACAAATCGACATTCACGTGAGCCCGCCACAAGCCCTCGGTCTTGCCGAAGCGCAGGTGGTAGACGGCGACCGCCTTGGGTATCGAGCCCACCCGGTTCACCGCGGCGACCGGCACGGTGGCCAGCCGCACCTCGACCTGCCCTTTGGTGGCCTTGGTGCGCTCGTCCACGGACACGTCCACCGCCACCCGGTCGTATGCCTCCACCTGGTGGATGGTCTCGTCCAGCACGCCGATGAGCAGTGCCTCGTCGGTCTCCTCCGCCGAGACGAACACGACGCTGTCGTCCGGGACGGCGTCGCCCACGTCGGCGAAGTTCTCCACCAGCGCCTGCACCGTCTCTGCCAGGCACTCCTCCCGGGTGTCCGCCCACGCCTCCATGACGATGCCGGCCATGTGCGGCACGGCGCGATGCCCTCTGCTCACTCTGTCCACTCCACCAGCAAGACGCGCCGCTGTGAAGAGGTATCTCCAGCTCCCCTGGCACCGCCGCTACGGCGGCCTTCGCGGCAGACACCGTGTGGTTTGCGCAGGCGTGGGCGACGGCCTCTGCCCTGCTCCATGGGGAACGGTTCAACAGGTCGGGGCGGGTACGCGTGGCGCGGGGCGAGGATCGGCGGTGGGCAACCGTGGTGTATCTGCCGGGCTCGGACGAGGAGTGGCAAGGCGTGCCACGAGCCGATCAGTGTCCTCGCACGGCGCACAGCAGCCGGTTGTTCCCGTGCTGCCACAGCGTGCCGATCTCGGTGAAGCCGCTGTCCCGCAGCGCCTCGACATGATGGGACATCAGGTGCGACTCCGAGCCGTGATGATCGGCCCCAGCCGTGGTGCGCTCCTGGTTGAGCTCGGCGAATGCCGGATCCGCGGCAATCGCGTCCCACCAGGCCCGCCAGCCCTCCGGCCGGTCCGTGCCGAAGGCCCGCTCGGTCTGGCGCTCATGCACGGCGCGCTCCAGCCGCCCCAGCACGGGCGTGGCGTCGTCGGTGTCCATGTGGTCGCCGTTGAGCAGCAGCCCGCCCGGCCGTAGCACGCCGGCCAGTTCGGCATAGACGCGGCGCAGGTCAGGCCCGGAAATCCAGTGCAATGCCGTCGTGCTGACTGCGGCGTCTGCGGGCCGGTCCAGGCCGAGCAGCCGCGTCCAGCCGCTCGTACGCAGATCGGCCGGTACGAACGTCAGTTGCGGATACGCGGCCCGCCCGAGCCCGAGCAGCAGCGGATCCGCGTCCACCGACACGACCGTGGCCTTGGGCAGCCGATCGAGCAGCCGCGCGGACAACGACCCCGGCCCGCATCCCAGGTCGATGACCAGCGGATCGGGCCTCCCCAGTGCCTCCACGGCGTCGATCAAGGCGGTGAACCGCTCTTCGCGATCGGGGAGGTAGCCCTCCTGCTGGCGGTCCCAGCGCGCGATCCATTCCCGTGCGGCATTGTGAGTGAGCACGAACATCTCCTTGTGACCGTCGTCTAAGCTTTCGGCAGTCACAACGTAAGACATGAAGGTGTAACCGGTCAATTGGATTACAACAGTCACACAGACGCGGTGGTCAGGGTGGCGGTCGCCCTGGTGAACGCGCTGACCCCGGGCGAGCAGCGCGGACGGCCCATCCCCGCGCCTGCCGACGCCGGCGCCGCCGCCACCGAGGGCCTGCGCAGCGTCTATCCGGCCTACCGCGCGGTCACCGCGGTCGAGGGTGCGGAGCTGGCCGAGGTCGCCGCCCGCCTGCGGACGGTCTTCGCCGCCGTCGCCGCGGCCGACATCGACGCCGCGGCCACGCAGGTCAACGCGCTCCTGGAGGAGACCCGTGCCAGGCCGCTGCTCGAAAAGCACGACGGCGAGCCATGGCACCTGCACTTTCACAGCCGCGGCGGCACCACGGCCGGCGACTGGGCGGCGAGTTGCGCGACCGGGCTGGCGGTCGTGCTGGGCAGCGAGTTCAGCGACCGCCTCGGGGTCTGCACGGCGCCGCACTGCGACCGGGTCTATGTGGACGTCTCGCGCAACGGCACCCGCAGGTTCTGCTCCACGGCCTGCCAGAACCGCGTCAAGACGGCCGCCTTCCGCGCCAGGAGCAAGGCCGGCTGAGCACGTCGGCATCGTGAAGGCCGTGTCACCACAGGGCGGGTTTCCTCTTACCCGCATGAACCGCGTCTTCCGCTCGGTCGTATGGGTGGTGTCCTGAAGTCCGATGGGAGAGGAATTCATCCCATGCGTAGACAACTGGCAGCGGCAACCCTCGCCACAGCTGCCACCGCCGCCGTACTCGTCGCGCTCCCCGGGCCGGCCAGTGCGGATACCGCATATCCGCACGTCGACCGGGTCAAGCTGACCGGCAAGCAGGAGGTCCCCGGGCCGGGCGACCGCAACGGCTTCGGCACCTTCGCCTACCGGGTGCGCGACGGCAAGCTCTGCTACGCCATCGCGGCCCGCAAGATCAGGCCGGCCACCGCGGCCCACATCCACGCGGGCAAGAAGGGCGTGGCAGGCCCGATCGTGGTCACGCTGAAGGCCCCGGCGAAGGGCTTCGCGAGCGGCTGCGTCAAGGCGGTCAAGCACCAGAACAAGAAGAACGCCGAGGTCGTCCTGACCTTCCGCGAGCTGCGCGGCATCGTGAAGTGGCCGCACCTCTACTACGTCAACGTCCACAACGAGAAGTTCCCGGCGGGCGCCATCCGCGGCCAGCTCCGGTAGTGGTCCGGGTATAACCGGCCCCCTGCTCCAGCTCCCCGGCGCGGGCCGGGGAGCTGGAGCCCGTTCATTCGGCGGCTAGCCGTTCTGCCTCTTCCTGCAGCGCGAGGATGAGAATCAGCTCCAGCTGGAGCTCTTCCAGACCCGGCGCCGCGAGGCCGTCAAGGACGCGCATAATGGGCCTCCCTGACGTAATGACGCCCCAGACGTCACAGCGGTTGACGCCCTAGGTCTCGCTTCTGAAGCGTTCCCATGCCGATTGACGGGTCATGCCGAGCGAGGCCCCGATGCGCTCCCAGCTGACGTCCCTGCCGCGCAGATGCGCCACCCAGTCGCGCAGATTGTCGTCGACCTGGGCCTGCACGGCGGCGATTTTCGGAAGGTGCTCGAGTATTTGCTCTTCGGTCATCGACTCCCACATGGGGAGCCGGGGCTCAGTGGAGGCGACGAGTCGTTCCTCCGCGAGGATGTCATTGCACAATTGGATGCACTGGTCACAAATATGCACACCAGGACCGGCAATGAGCTTCTGAACGTCCGAGCTCTTCTTGTGGCAGAAGGAGCAGCGGATCTTGTCCTTCCAGTCAGGCATGGCCTGACATTAGACCCGTCAGGCCGCACCTGACAACCCCGCGCGCCGATCCCGTTCCATCTGTGCCTGCAAGATGGCCTGCCGCTCCTCGGTGATCCTGCGGCAGATCGTCACGTAAGCGGTCAACACCTTGGAGTACGCCTGGCGCGCCTGGTCCACATGGGCCCGCAGGCTCAGGATGCGGTCGGCGTCGCCGAGGCGCTCGGCCGCGGCCAGCAACGAGCGGGCCTCGTCGACGATCTCTTCGGCCCGCATCCTCGTACGGCGCAGCAATGCAGAGCATTCGTGCAGCTCTGCCAGCCGAGCAGAAGAGACGATGAACTCAGCAGTGTGCACTGCCGATTCGGTCGTCCGCCTGCGGAGATCCGATCCCATCCCGCCACCTCCCGGTCAAGGTTGCCTAACTGTAGACGCGCAACCCTTGCGAGCGGATCACCCGGGCCGTTCGGGGAGACCTCCATGCACCTGACGGAGAGGTTTCTCCTCCCGGGTGGGAAAACCTCTTTCCTGAAGCCCGTTCGGTCGGCGGCTGAATGTGGTATTTGGCGACCTTGCCGGGGCTTATTCGAAGAATGCCGTGAATATCCGGTGTCAGCAAAAGCCGGGGATGAAGAGATGCGATCGGGCCCCATGGCGGCGGCCGTTCGTCACATACTGAAGCGGAGCGACAGCGGACCGTAGCCCGGGAGTGGTGGCGATGCCGGCGACAGGCAATGACGATGCGGTGGACGTCAGCGTCGTCATCCCCGCGCAAAACTGCCGAGACTACCTCGACAGATGCCTCACGTCCGTGCTCGTGCAGCGGGTCAAGAAGGAGATCGTCGTCATCGACGACGGCTCCACGGACGGCAGCGCCGACCTGCTCGACCTCTACGCGGCCTACCACAAGGACAGCATCCGGGTGGTGCGCATCGAGCACGGCAGCGGCGCGGGCCGCCCGCGCAATGTCGGCCTCGAGCACGCCACCGGGCGGTACGTGTTCTTCTGCGACGCCGACGACTACCTCGGGCAAGAGGCGCTGGAACGCATGGTCGCCATGGGCGACAGGAACGACTCCGACATCGTCCTCGGCAAGATCGTGGGACACGGCAGGCGGGCGCCGGCGTCGATGTTCCAGCACAATGCCGACCGGGCGGAGCTCGGCGACAGCGCCGTCTACAACAGCCTGTGCTGTTTCAAGCTGTTCAGGAGGGATCTGCTCGAACGCCACCACATCAGGTTCGGCGAGGGCATGAGCATCGGCGAGGACATCCTCTTCACGGTCCACGCCTACTGCCACGCCCGCGTGATCTCCGTGGTCGCCGACTACGACTGCTACCACCTCGTGGCCAGGCCCGACGGCAGCAGCCTCATGCAGCAGCCGAGCAGCAGGGACCCCCTCGCCTGGCTCGCCATGATCAGGGAGCCGATCCGGCTCATGGCCAGGCACGTCGAGCCCGGTCCGCTCCGCGACCACCTGCTGCGCAGGCACTTCAGGCTGGATGCGTTCGCGCAGCTCGGGGCGGTGTTCCTGGAGAGCGACGACATCCGGCGCAAGGACATCGCGCGGGAGGTCGCCGCCCTCTGCGACGAGTGGTACACGCCGGGTGTGCACGAGCGGCTGGGCAGCATCGACCGGCAGCGGTCGGGCGCGCTGGACGACATCGACCGGCTCGTGCGCCTGGCCCGCATCGAGAGCGCCACCGTGCGGCGCAGACTGACCGGGCTGCGCTGGGACGGCGACCGCCTGGTGGTGACGGGCGCCGCCCGGCTCGACGGCATCAGCAGGGACGACGGCGTGGCCGTGGTGCTGCGCTCCCGGTACGCCCCGCACACCGAACTGGTCGTGCCCGCGCAGCGCAAGGGCGGCGAGTTCACCGCCCGCGTCGAGGCGAGCAGGCTCGACTCAGGCATCTGGGACCTGCGGGTGGCGGTCGAGCTCGAGGGCGTCGTGCGCTTCGGCAGGCTCGGCGCGGAGCGCGACAGCGGCGTCACCCTGCCGCAGCCCAGGCTGATCGGCAAAAGAGCGGTCCTGCCCTACTTCACCAGGGACAACGGCAACCTGAGCATCGACGTCGGCGGGCATGTGGTCGGGGTGCCCGGCACGGCCAGGATCATCAGGACCAGGTGGGGGCTCGTGCGCCGGCTGGTGGTGGACGGTGAGATCGCCGTCGCCGGCACCACCCCGGCGGCCGCGGCGATCAAGCGGATCGTCTGGCGCGAGCGCCACACGGGCCGCGAGCTGACGGAGCCGGTGACGGCGCTGCCCGGCGGCGGGTTCACGGCCAGGCCGGCGGTGGGCAAGCTCGCGCCCGGTACCTGGGACGCCTATTTGGAGCTCGATCTGGGCGGACCGCCCGCGCGGTTCAGGATCGAGGCCGACGCCGAGCTGGTCGCGCCGCCGCGCCGGTGGTGGTTCGCCGCCCTGCTGCGGAGCGTGCGACCGTACGCGACGTCGGGGAAGGGGCGGCTGAGCACGGTCGTACGGCGGCTGACGCCGGCGACTCTCGTGAAAAAGATCATGGGCTAATTGCCATCTATGTGCAGGTGCAAGACGATGCCTTAAGGTAGGAACGCTTGTTCGTCCTCTTGGGAGGCAATGGTCGTGCACGTACCCGATGGCTTCTTCAATGCGGTGACATCCCTGTCAGCCGGAGTGGTGGCGGCGGCCGGGGTCGCGGTGTGTCTCCGCGGGGCGCGGCGGGAGCTCGACGACCGGACCGCGCCCATGGCGGGGCTCGTGGCCGCCTTCGTGTTCGCCGTGCAGATGCTCAACTTCCCCGTCGCCGCGGGCACCAGCGGCCACCTGATGGGCGGGGCACTGGCCGCGATACTCGTCGGGCCCTATACCGGCGTTCTGTGTATCGCCGTGGTCCTCCTCGTCCAGAGCGTGTTCTTCGCCGACGGCGGGCTGACCGCGCTGGGCGTCAACATCACGATCATGGGCCTCGTCGGCGTGCTGGTCGGCTGGGTGGTCTTCCGGCTGGTCAGCGGGCTGGCCAGGGGCAAGGGCGGGATCACGCTGGCGGCGTTCCTGTCCGCGCTGATCTCCGTGCCGGCCTCCGCGATGGTGTTCACGCTGCTGTTCTGGCTCGGCGGCACCGCGCCGATCGAGGTGTCGGCGGTGGCGGCCGCGATGGGCGGTGTGCACCTGCTGATCGGCATCGGCGAGGGCGTGATCACGGCGCTGACCGTCGGCGCGGTGCTCGCCGTGCGGCCCGACCTCGTGTACGGCGCCCGCGGCCTGGCCAAGCCGCTGGTCCTGCGCGGCGCCGACGGGACGACCACCGTGGGCGAGCCCGAGCCGGCCCCTGTCCGCGGCGCCGGCCGGCCATTCCTGCTCGGCGGGCTCGGGGTGACGGCGGTGCTGGCCGGGGTGGTGTCGTTCTTCGCCTCCTCCTCTCCCGACGGGCTGGAGTCGGTGGCCGAGAGCAAGGGCTTCCTGGGCCAGGGCACGGACCACGTGTTCGGTGGGTGGGCGCTGGCCGACTACGGCGAGGTGGGCGGGATCCCCGTGGGCGTGGCCGGGCTCGTCGGCGTCGGGCTCGTGCTGCTGGTCGCCGGGGCGGTGGCGTACGCCGCCAGGAGCCGTGACAAGGTCAAGGTGTGAGGGGTGGGCGCCGGGCGTCACCATCAGCTCTACCTGCCGGGCGGCTCGGTCGTGCACCGGCTGCCGCCGCAGTGCAAGCTGCTCGCGGTCTTCGCGTTCGCCGTCGTGGTGGTGGCCACGCCGCGCGAGCGGTTCTGGGCGTTCGCGGCTTACGCGGTGTTGCTCGGCGTCGTCGCGGTGGCGGCGCGGGTGCCGGCCACGTACATCGTGCGGCGCATGGTGATCGAGGTGCCCTTCGTGCTGTTCGCGTTCCTCATCCCGATCATCGGGCTGGGGGAGCGGGTCGCCGTGCTGGGGCTCTCGCTGAGCGTGCCCGGCCTCTGGGCCGCCTGGAACATCCTGGCCAAGGCCACACTGGGGGTGGCCGCCTCGATCCTGCTGGCGGCCACCACGGAGCCGCGGGTCATCCTCATCGGGGCGCAGCAGCTGCGGCTGCCGAGCCTGCTCGTGCAGATCGCCATGTTCATGCTGCGGTACATGGACGTGATCATGGATGAGATGCGGCGGATGCGGGTGGCGCGGGAGTCCCGCGGGTTCGAAGCCCGAAATTTCCGGCACGTCCCCGTGCTGGCGCGATCCGCCGGGGCGTTGTTCATTCGTTCGTACGAGCGGGGCGAGCGGGTGCATCTGGCGATGCTCAGCCGCGGATACTCCGGCCGCGTGCCGATAATTCATGACATGTCGGCATCCGTCCCCCAATGGGGCGCCGCTCTCGCTCTGCCCGCAGCGGCACTCGCAGTGTTGGGACTCGGCCTGTGAATTCTCTCGACGTCAGGCAGCTCGCCTACGCCTACCCCGACGGCACGCAGGCGTTGTACGGCGTGGACCTGTCGATCGCCCGCGGCGAGCGGGTGGCCCTGCTCGGCCCGAACGGCGCCGGCAAGACCACACTGGTCATGCACCTCAACGGGATCCTCACCCCAGGGCACGGCACTGTCACCGTGGCCGGCACCCCGGTGCGCAAGGACACGCTCCACGAGGTCAGGCAACGGGTCGGCCTGGTCTTCCAGGACCCCGACGACCAGCTCTTCATGCCCACGGTCCGCGACGACGTGGCCTTCGGCCCGGCCAACGCGGGCGTGCGGGGCGAGGACCTGGATCGGGTCGTCAAGGGCGCGCTGGAGCGGGTCGGCATGCTGGAGGCCATCGACCGGCCGCCGCACCATCTGTCGTTCGGTCAGCGGCGCCGGGTGGCGGTCGCCACGGTGCTGGCCATGGAGCCGGAGATCCTGGTGCTCGACGAGCCCTCGTCCAACCTGGACCCGGCCGCCCGCAGGGAACTGGCCGAGGTCCTGCGTTCCCTGGACGTGACGGTGCTCATGGTCACGCACGACCTGCCGTACGCGCTGGAGTTGTGCGAGCGCTCGCTCATCCTCTCCGACGGCGTGATCGCCGCCGACGGGCCCACCCGCGAGCTGCTGGCGGACACCGAGCTGCTGGCCTCGCACCGCCTGGAGCTCCCGTACGGGTTCGCCATCCCCGCGGTGTGAGGAAGTTAGGCATCAAATCTTCGGAGTCTTGCATGTCCGGTTTCCGGGGATGTCGAAGTACAGTGGCTCATCGAGGAGGG
This sequence comes from Nonomuraea sp. 10N515B, assembly GCF_052245915.1. NCBI lineage: Bacteria > Bacillati > Actinomycetota > Actinomycetes > Streptosporangiales > Streptosporangiaceae > Nonomuraea > Nonomuraea sp. 10N515B. The sequence continues at coordinate 49,525 of NZ_JBQQBQ010000013.1, read as the reverse complement.
GCCAAATGAAGCTGCGGCTTGCGCGACACGCCCTGGGAGACGCCGTGGTGGTGGCCGTTGAGGGAGAGCTCGATCTGTTCACCGCGCCGTTCCTCCGTGACGAGGTACGCGATGCCATCAAGCAGGACGGTGCCAGGCTCGTGCTCGACCTGCAGCAGCTGTCGTTCATGGATTCCAGCGGGCTGTCGGTGCTGATCGAGGCCTGGCGGCTGGCGACCGGTGAGGGCGGCGGCGTGTCGCTGGCGGCGCCGCAGGCGCCCGTGGCACGCATACTCCGCACGACGGGGCTGGACCGGCGGATCAAGGTCTACTCCGACGTGGACAGCGCCGTGGGTGAGATTTGACGACCCCCGAGTAGAACTTCATTCGGTCGCCGGGTTAGGGTCCGGTCTATGGACGTGAACGGATCTGCAGCAATCATTTCCGGCGGCGCCAGCGGCCTGGGCGAGGCCACCGCTCGCGAGCTGGCCCGCGCCGGCGCCACCGTGGTCGTCGCCGACCTCAACGAGGAGCGCGGCAAGAGCGTCGCCGACGAGATCGGCGGCGTGTTCGCCAAGACGGACGTGTCGGACGACGAGCAGGTGCAGGCGGCCGTGGACGCGGCCGTGGCCACCGGCAAGCCGCTGCGCGTGGTGGTCAACAGCGCCGGCATCGGCTGGGCGGAGCGCACCGTCAACCGCGACGGCCAGCCGCACAACCCGGCCACCTACCGCAAGGTCATCGAGGTCAACCTGATCGGCACGTTCAACCTCATGCGCATTGCGGCGGCCGCGATCGCCAAGACCGAGCCGGCCGACGCCGACGGGCAGCGCGGCGTGGTGATCAACACGGCGTCTGTGGCGGCCCTGGAGGGGCAGACCGGGCAGTTGGCGTACTCGGCCTCCAAGGGCGGCATCGTGGGCATGACGGTGCCCGCGGCCCGCGACCTGTCGGCCATCGGCGTCCGCGTGAACACGATCTGCCCCGGCATCATCGACACCCCGATCTACGGCTTCTCCTCCAACGCCGAGGAGTTCAAGGCCAAGCTGGTCGCGCCGGTGGTGTTCCCCAAACGCATGGGACGGGCCGACGAGTTCGCGCACCTGGTGCGCAGCCTCATCGAGAACGACTACATGAACGCCGAGGTCATCCGCTTCGACGGCGGCATCCGCTTCCAGCCCAAGTGAGGCACCCGCGGGGGTACGCCCCCCCGCGAACCCCCGAGTTGAAAGGCTTCCCGTGTCTGACGAAGTGCTCGTCGAGGAGTCCGGCAATGTCGCGATCATTACCATCAACCGGCCCAAGGCGCGCAACGCCGTCAATGGGGCGGTGGCGCGCGGGATCGCGGGCGCGCTGGACGAGCTCGATGAACGTCCCGACATTTCGGCATATGTCCTGACCGGCGCCGGTGGCACGTTCTCGGCGGGGATGGACCTGAAGGGCTTCCTGACCGGCGACTTCCCGGTGGTCGAGGGGCGCGGGTTCGGCGGGGTGACCGAGGCGCCGCCGAAGAAGCCGCTCGTGGCCGCCGTCGAAGGGTACGCGCTCGCGGGCGGGTTCGAGCTCGCGCTGGCCTGCGACGTCATCGTGGCCTCGTCGCAGGCCACGTTCGGGCTGCCCGAGCCCAGGCGCGGGCTGGTGGCCGGGGCGGGCGGCATCATGCGGCTGCCGCGGCGGATCCCGTACCACGTGGCCATGGAGATCGCGCTGACCGGCGAGCACTACCCGGCCTCCCGCCTGTACGAACTCGGCCTGGTGAACCGGATCACCGAGCCGGGGGCGGCCCTGGAGGGAGCGCTGGAGCTGGCGCGCAAGATCGCCGCCAATGCCCCGCTGGCGCTCGCCGCCACCAAGAAGGTGATCATCGAGTCCCAGGACTGGTCGCTGGAGGAGATGTTCGCCAAGCAAGGCGCGATCGTCGGTCCGGTGTTCGGCTCCAAGGACGCCATGGAGGGCGCCGCGGCCTTCGCCGAGAAGCGCGCGCCCCAGTGGAAGGGCGAATAGCTCTCCCCCTCCCGGCACCGGTATCCCCTCCCGGCACCGGGAGGGGATACTTTTAGCGCACTCATAGGACTTCCTGCGTACCGTAAAGGGAGAAGACGAGCTACCGGGAGGGCGTATGAGCGACTATTCGGGTCAGCCGAGGTTCGAGTCCGCCAAACGTGGCGCCGGAGCCCTTCTCTCCGGCGCGTTGAGCGCCTTCATCATCGTGGTCGGCATGCTCGTCGTGATGTGGGTCGTCGAGGGCGTCGACTTCGTGCTCAACGGCGCGCTCGACCAGTTCGGCATCCTCGGCTGGGATCCCGAGGGGCTGGTCGGCATCCTGTTCGCGCCCTTCCTGCACGGCGGCTTCGGCCACCTCATGGCCAACTCGGTGCCCCTGCTGGTGCTCGGCTTCCTGGCCGGGCTGCGTGACGTGCGCAAGTTCCTGTGGGCCAGCCTGATCATCATCGTGATCGGCGGACTCGGCACCTGGCTGACCAGCCCCGCCGTCTACACGGTCGGGGCGAGCGGGCTGGTGTTCGGCTACTTCGGCTACATCCTGGCCAGGGGCGTGTTCGACCGGCGGCTGCTCGACATCGTCATCGCCGTGGGCGTGGGCATCGTCTACTACGGGATCCTGGCGGGCCTGCTGCCCAACCAGGAGGGCATCTCCTGGCAGGGACACTTGTTCGGCCTCGTCGGCGGTGTGGTGTCCGGCTGGGTGCTCCGTCGTAAGCGAGCGCTAAATATGTGACCGCGTGTGCTCGGCCGGGGAGGCGGAGAGCAGGCGGTCGATGAAGGCCAGGCCCACGGCGGAGGCCACGAACGCCAGGTGGATGATCGTCTGCCACATGATCTTGTCGTTGGGCGTCGACTGCGCCCGGATGAAGGTCTGCAGCAGATGCACCGATGAGATGCCGATGATGGCCGTGGCCAGCTTGACCTTCAGCACGTTGGCGTTGACGTGGGAGAGCCACTCCGGCTCGTCGGGATGGTCGTTGAGGTTGATGCGGGAGACGAACGTCTCATAACCGCCGATGATCACCATGATCAGCAGATTGGAGATCATCACCACGTCGATGAGGCCCAGGACGGTGAGCATCACCACGACCTCGGCGGACGGCGTGCCCGCCGACGCCGGGGCGGCGTGCAGGAACACCGTCTCGATCAGGTGCCAGAGCTCCAGCACGAACTGCCACACGTACACCGCCTGCGCCACGATCAGGCCCAGGTAGAGCGGCACCTGGAGCCAGCGGCTGGCGAACATCAGATAACCGAGGCTCTTGGGGCGCACGGTTCCCTGGCCGAATGGGGGGATAGCGGGCAAGAATGATTCCTACAGCTTGAGCCGGAAAGGTTAGTCAGTTGGCGAACCTGGGGTCCCTGGAACGCGCGATTATGGAAGCCCTGTGGGACGCGGACAAGCCGCTGCGCGTCAGAGAGCTCCTGGGCCTGCTCAACGAGGAACGCGAGCTGGCCTACACGACGGTCCAGACCGTGGCCGAGCGGCTGGTGAAGAAGGGCCTGCTCGTGCGCACGCCATATCGCAACGCCTTCAGGTATGCCGCGGCCAAGTCGAGGGACGAGCACGTCAGCGACCTCATGATGGAAGCGCTCGCAGCCAGCACCGACCGGCTGCCGGTGCTGGCGAGGTTCGCGCAGAGCGTCGCGGAGGAGGACGCGCTCGCCCTCCTGGCAGAGCTACGTCGTCGTCAGAGACGCTCGACCACGTAGTCGACGCACACCGTCAGCGCCTCGACGTCGGCCGGGTCGATGGCCGGGAACATCGCGATGCGCAGCTGGTTGCGGCCCAGCTTGCGGTAGGGCTCGGTGTCGACGATGCCGTTGGCGCGCAGCACCTTGGCCACGGCCGCGGCGTCCACGTCGTCGGAGAAGTCGATCGTGCCGACCACCTGCGAGCGGAACTCGGGAGCGGCGAACGGCGTGGTGTAGGACGACTTCTCGGCCCACGTGTAGAGGCGCGAGGCGGAGTCCGCCGTGCGGGCGGTGGTCCAGGACAGGCCGCCGTTGCCGTTCATCCAGTCGAGCTGGTCGGCCAGCAGGAACAGCGTGGCCACGGCCGGGGTGTTGTAGGTCTGGTCCTTGCCGGAGTTGTCGATCGCGACCGGCAGGCTGAAGAACTCCGGCACGTAACGGCCGCTCGCGGCGATCTCCTCGACCCTGGCCAGGGCGCGCGGCGACATGATCGCGATCCACAGGCCGCCGTCGGAGGCGAAGCTCTTCTGCGGCGCGAAGTAGTAGACGTCGCTCTCGGTGATGTCGACGGGCAGGCCGCCGGCGCCGGAGGTGGCGTCCACGAGCACGAGCGAGTCGTTCGGGCCCACCCGCTTGATCGGCATGGCGACGCCGGTCGAGGTCTCGTTGTGGGTGAGCGCGTAGACGTCCACACCCTCCTCGGTCACCGCGGTTGGGTGGGTGCCGACCTCGGACTTGATCACGCTCGGCTCGGCCAGCCACGGGGCCTTCTTGGTGACCGCGGCGAACTTCGAGGAGAACTCGCCGAACGACAGGTGCTGCGACTTCTCGCGGACGAGCCCGAAGGCGGCGATGTCCCAGAACGCCGTGGTGCCACCGTTGCCCAGCACGACCTGGTAGCCCTCAGGCAGCGAGAACAGGTCGGCGAGTCCGGAGCGTACGCGGCCGACCAGGTTTTTGACCGGCTTCTGGCGGTGGGAGGTGCCCATGAGACTCGCGCCGGAGGCGGCGAGCGCGGCCAGTTGCTCGGTGCGTACCTTCGAGGGCCCGCAGCCGAATCGGCCGTCGGCGGGCTTGATGTCAGCGGGAATCACGATGTCAGCCACGTGAACCAGCGTACTGACCGGCGTGGAGTGGCTCGCACGGGGTCCGGATTATGAGATCCGTGAAACTTTCACAGATGATCCCAGGTCAGCGGCCGAAAGAGGGCCGGGGACTTGACGAAACGCCCTTTCCAACTCACGTTCCTCACTAGTCGCGGGAGCGTGATGCCCATGGTCGACATGGATGGCCTCACCGCCAGAGAGCTGCAGGTCCTCTCCCTGACCTGTGCGGGTCACAGCGCCCAGGAGATCGCCGACCGGCTGCACATCGCCCGCTGCACGGTGGAGAACCACAAGCGGCACATCTACCAGAAGCTCGGCGTCGCCGGCCAGGCGCAGGCCGTGTCGCACGGCCTCGCGCTCGACCTGCTCCATCTCCGCCCGGGAGCGGTCGCTCGCGTGATCGGCGAGGGCCGCTACAGGAGCGGTGAACGTTCAGGCCCGAGGGCGGTAGCTCGCGTGACCAGCGAGGGCCAAGTGAGCGCGACCATTCAACACAGCGCGCCGCGCCCGCGCGTGTCGTCCGGGCGCGACCTCGTGGTGCTGCACGCCAGGTGCGTCGTGGCGACGGAGATCGTGACGCGGACCATGATCGGGGGCGGCAGACCGCTCTTCGCCGTGCGGGACACGGTCACCGGCGATGACGCCGCGGCCTGGCAGGGAGTGCTCAGGTTCACGACGGTGCTCGTGGACCCGCTCCCCGCGGACTGGCTGCTGCCGGTACGCCTCGGCGCCCGCGCCGTCGCCGTGCCGTCCGCGCCACCGTGTCCCACCACGGTGGCGGACGCCATGGCCCACGGCGCGTACGCCGTACTGTGGCTGGAGGACGTCCCCGACCACCTCTGCGCGGTCCTCGACCTGGTGGCCGGTGACTACGTGGTCGTGGGCGCGGACATGTGCCGCCGCCTCCTGCCCACGCCTCACCTCACCGGCCGCGAGCACGACGTGCTGGTCGCGATCGCCGCAGGCCGCACGATCAGGCAGACAGGCCGCCTGCTGGGCATCGCGAGCAAGACCGTGGAGAGCACGCGGGCCCGCCTGTTCAGGAAGCTCGACGCGCGCAACAGGTCGGAGGTGCTCGCCAACGCCTACCGGGCGGGACTGCTTCCGACGGAACCGCTGACGCCGGTCGAGCGGGGCTGATCCCGGCGGAACCGCCGACGCCGGTCGAGCGGGGCTGATCCCGGCGGAGCCGCTCACTGGCCCCGGCTGGCCGGATCGACCCGCGCGAACGTGAGCAGATCCACCATCCGGAAGTCGCCGGTCCCGCCGGTCCTGCGCGGCAGCGTGGGGCGCCAGGACGGGTTGGTCCTGAGGAAAGAGCTCGGATCGAGCTGCAGCAGCCCGATGAAGACCTCGCCCACGATCCTCGCCCCGACCCCGGCCAGCCGGACGCCGCCGGCCAGGACCTCGGCCTCCTTGAGCACGTAGTACCACAGCGGCGTGCTGGCGGGCAGGCCGTGCCCGAACTGCTGCAGCTCCGGGAAGTGCTGCGACTCCAGCGCCTGCACGCCGACGGCACGGGCGATGTTCTGCCCGGACGGGATCGACCAGGTGATGTGCCGCAGCAGGTTGCGCTGCGGCAGCGCGGTCGGCGCGTCCCCGGACGGGATCGCGATCAGCGGCAGGTTGAACAGCGGCGTGGAGATCTTGGTGTCGATGCGTTTGTTGGGGCGCACCTGACCGTCGCCGAAGTCGAAGAACGTCTGCCAGCCGATGAAGCGCCTGGGCGCCCGGGCCTCGCCGCGCAGGTCGACGGGATCGGCCTGGCCCTGGCCCGCCGGGTCGAAGACGAACCCGAAGAACGGCGTGTTGTCGGCGTTGCCCGCGAGGTTGGCCCGGTAGGAGGGCCGGACCTGGCTGTGCCCGAATCGGTACGCGGCGCCTTGGAACTCGACCGGGATGAACTGCTGGCCCTGCGCCGGCCGGTAGAACCGCCGCCCGTTGGCCAGGATGTCGTTGACCACGGCCGGCCCGATGATCAACGGCAGGAACTCGCGCAGGATGATCCACTGGTAGTGCCACCTGACCTGCTGCCTGGCCGCCTCGAAGACCTTGCCGGTCTGCCCCGACGCGCGCAGATGGTCGACCACCCGGTTGTGGAACAACAAGAACGCGGCGTGCAGGCCGCTGATCATCAGGTTCTCGTCGTTGCGCGGGTCGGGGATGATCGCCCTGCGGTTCGGCAGCCGCGGCAGGTCCTCGAACCTGCCGCCGCTCTCCAACCGGAACTTGGCGGGGTCGGAGGGGTTGTAGTACTGCGGGTCGGCCGTCGGTCCGCCGCCGTAGACGGTGTCGAGGTCCAGGCCGGGCGTCCGGGTGTTGGGCGACTGTTCGGGAGCGGTGGGGACGCCGAGCGGCGAGGTCTCGTCGAACGTCAGGTCGTGGTCGATGAACTGGCCGAGGAACGTGATGCCGGCGGTCTGCGCGGCGTTGTCGAGGTTGTTGGGGCTGAGCTCCGGGTTGGTGATCAGCCGGATCGGGCCCTCCTGGAGCGGGTCCTGGGCGTCGATCACGCCCCCGGGACGGCCCATCGACATGAGGGCCTGCCGGAGGGTGGGCGCGTTGAAGTCGGCGAACGGGGCGATGTTGAAGATCCGGCCGAACCGGTCCGGGGCGGTGGCCAGGCCGCCGGCCTGGACGGTGATGACTTTGGCGAGCGCCTCGGTGGGGGTGAGCGTTAGGGCGGCGGTCCCTGCTCCCACGCCCGCGAGGAAACCTCGCCTGCTTAAACCGGGCTTGGAGTCGTCGGTCGACTGGCGCATGACGTGCCTCCTTACGGGCCTCCCACCGGAGGAGGGCAGGCGCGCGCCGACAACCCGCTACGCGTGGTTGTCCGTCCTGCTCGGGGGAGGCTGGGGGGTGCCTGCGCTCAGGCTGATCCGCTGTCAGAAGGCGGTCAAGGACAACTTTCCCCTAAGGCTGTTCCACGAAAAACGGCTACCGCGCGGATGCGAGCCGCGCGGTAGCCGCTGTGACGTGGATCAGTACGCGCCGGTCACCTCGTCGGCACCGGGCACCTCGCTGAGCGGGCGCGTGGTGGGGCCGACGTAGTTCGCGCTGGGGCGGACCAGCCTGCCCGTGCGCTTCTGCTCCAGGATGTGCGCGGCCCAGCCGGCCGTGCGGGCGCAGGTGAACATCGAGGTGAACATGTGGGGCGGAACCTCGGCGAAGTCCAGCACCACGGCCGCCCAGTACTCGACGTTGGTGGCGAGCACCCGGTCGGGCTTGCGCGCGTGCAGCTCCTCCAGCGCGGCCTGCTCCAGCGCCGCCGCGACCTCGTAACGCGGGGCGTCGAGCTCCTTGGCGGTACGGCGCAGCACGCGGGCGCGCGGGTCCTCGGCGCGGTAGACGCGGTGACCGAAGCCCATGAGCCTGTTGCCCTTGTCGAGCTCGCCCTGGACGTACTTCTTGGCGTCGCCCAGCTGCTCGACGCCCTCGATCATGTGCAGCACCCGGGCCGGGGCGCCGCCGTGCAGCGGACCGGACATGGCGCCGACGGCACCGGAGAGCGCGGCGGCCACGTCGGCGCCGGTGGAGGCGATGACGCGGGCGGTGAACGTCGAGGCGTTCATGCCGTGCTCGGCCGCGGAGGTCCAGTAAGCGTCGATGGCCTTGACGTGCTTGGGATCGGGCTCACCGCGCCAGCGGATCATGAACCGCTCGACGATGGTCTTCGCCTCGTCGACCCGGCTCTGCGGCACCATCGGCAGGCCGAGCCCGCGCGCGGACTGCGCCACGAACGACAGTGCCATGACGGAAGCCCGCGCCAACTGGTCGCGGGCTTCTTCGTCACTGATGTCGAGCAGCGGCTTGAAGCCATAGGCCGGAGCCAGCATGGCCAGCGCGCTCTGTACGTCTACGCGGATGTCACCGGAGTGGACAGGGATGGGGTACGGCTCCGCCGGGGGCAGGCCCGGCTGGAACGTGTTGTCGACCAGCAGGCCCCAGACGGCCCCGAACGGGACACGGCCGACCAGCTCTTCGATGTCGACGCCCCGGTATCGAAGGGCGCCCCCTTCTTTGTCCGGTTCCGCGATCTCGGTCTCGAAAGCTACGACGCCTTCGAGTCCGGGTTTGAAGTCGGACATGCTCGGCCGCCTCCCTTTCTTGCCATGTTTCGGCAACGCAAAGCCTTGATGTCGAGATACCGGCGGGTCAATTTAACCCCCTCCCAGGTCATGCTCGGTCTCGGGACCCGCCGTAAGGCCAAACCCGCTGGTCGGAGCGGTCTCGGAAGCCGGCAAGAGATCGCCATGACACAGTGGTGTCAGAGTCGGCATGAGATCGCCATGACGCAGCGGTCACAGAGTCGGCATGAGATCGCCGTGGGAAGCGGGTGCATGGGATCTTGCCCGCGGGCACGCAAGAATACGGTCTCGTGGATGCCACCCCGCGCCCGCCCGTGCTGGCGGGGCTTCGCCGTACGTACGAGGGCGAGCCGCTGCTCGAATCAGACCTCGCGTCCGACCCCATCGCGCAATTCACCGTCTGGTTCCAGGACGCGGTCGACGCCGGCCTGCCGGAACCCAACGCCATGATCCTGGCCACCGCCTCCGCCGGAGGTCGCCCCAGCGCCAGGACGGTCCTGCTGAAGGGCTACGACGAACGCGGATTCGTCTTCTACTCCAACTACGAGTCGCGCAAGGGCCGCGACCTGGCCGAGAACCCCCGGGCCTCGCTGTTGTTCCCCTGGCACCCCATCCGCCGCCAGGTCCGCATCGAGGGAACCGTCGCCAAGATCTCCCACGAGGAGTCGGCGGCATATTTCAACTCCCGTCCGTACGGCTCGCGCATCGGCGCGTGGGCCTCACGCCAGTCGGCGGTCGTGCGCTCCAGGGAGGAGCTGGACGCCCGCTACCGCGAGCTGGCCGACCGCTGGCCGGACGACCCGCCGGTGCCCGACTTCTGGGGCGGCTACCGCGTGGCCCCGAACGAGGTGGAATTCTGGCAGGGGCAGCTCGACAGGATGCACGACCGCCTTCGCTACCGGCGGACCCGACCCGGCTGGGCCTTGGAGAGACTCGCGCCTTAGTGTGCGTTGAGTGGCATTCGGGGAGCTGGTCAAACGTCATCTGGTGGACACCCGGCCGCTGGGCGTACCCGCGTACCGGCGGATCTGGCTGGGCCAAGCGGTCTCGCACATGGGGGTCGGGGTCACCGTCGTGGCGGTCGGCCAGCAGGTCTACGAGCTGACGCACTCCTCGCTCTGGGTCGGGCTGCTCAGCATGGCCAACCTGGTGCCGCTGGTGGTGTTCGGCCTGTGGGGCGGGGCGGTCGCCGACGCCATGGACCGGCGCAAGGTGCTGATCATCGGCTCGTTCGTGGCCTGGGCGGCGACCCTGTTCATCCTGGGGCAGGCGCTGCTCGGGCTGGCGAACGTCTACCTGATCTTCGCGGCGGTCGCGCTGAACGCCACGGGCTTCGCCATCACCGGCCCGACCAGGGGCGCGATCATCCCGAGGATCCTGGAGCCGGAGCTGGTGCCCGCCGCCAACGCGCTCAACTCGCTGGTTTACAGCATGGGCGCGGTGGTCGGACCGATGGTCGGGGGCGTGCTGCTGGCCACCGGAGGGTTCGCGGCGGCGTACGCGGTGGATGCCCTACTGTTCACCGGCAGCCTCTACGCGGCCCTCAGACTGCCCTCACTGCCTCCGAAGGGCGAAGTGAGCCGTCCAGGTGCGCGGGCGGTGCTGGAGGGGCTCAGCTTCATCGTCAGGAGCCGTGTGCTGCTGATGTCGTTCGTGGTGGACATCATCGCGATGGTGTTCGCGCTGCCGCGGGCGTTGTTCCCCGAGCTGGCCGACAAGTCGTTCGGCGGGTCGGAGATCGCGCTCGGCCTGCTGAACTCGGCCATGGCCGGTGGCTCGGTCGTCGGCGCGTTGTTCTCCGGGTGGGTGGGGCGGGTCAGCCGGCAGGGGGTGGCGCTGGTCGTCGTCATCGCCGTCTGGGGGCTGGCCGTGGCCGCGGCGGGCCTGGTGTCCGAGCTGTGGCTGGTGGTGGCGTTCATGGCCGTCGGCGGCGCGGCCGACGTGGTGTCGTCGGTGTGGCGGCAGTCGATCCTGCAGCTGTACGCGCCCGACGAGATGCGGGGGCGGATGCAGGGCGCGTTCATGGTCGTCGTGGCGGGCGGGCCGCGCCTGGGCGACCTGCGAGCCGGGGCGACGGCGACGGTGTTCGGGCTCACCGGCGCGTGGGTGGGCGGCGGCCTGGCGTGCGCGGCCGTGGTGCTGGTCGTGGGCCTGTCGGTGGCCACCTTCAGGAACTACCGGGCGGGCACGGTCGCCAAGAGTCCGGTGGCCGCCCCGGAATAGTCAGGCGATCCGGCCGCCGCTTGATGCTCAGGCCACCCGGGCCGCCGCTTGATGGTCAGGTCGCCCGAGCCGCCGCTTGGAGGTCGGACAGGAAGCCCGCGTACGCGGCGTCCCTGTCCGGCGCGCGCAACACGGCCGACGGGTGGATCGTGGCCACCGCGAGCGCGTTGCCGAGCGGCACCGGCTCCCCCCTGTGCTGCGTCACCCGGAACGTCCGCCCCAGCAGCGCCTGCGCGGCCGTCGCACCCAGCACCACGATCACCGACGGATCCACCACGGCCAGCTCCGCGTCGAGCCACGGATGACAGGCCGTGACTTCGGCAGCCGTCGGCTTCTGGTGAATGCGCCTTTTCCCGCGCGGCACGAAGGAAAAGTGCTTGACCGCGTTGGTGACGTAAACGTCGTCACGCGGAATACCGGCCTCCGCCAGACCTTTGTCCAGAATGCGGCCCGCCGGGCCGACGAACGGATGCCCCTGACGGTCCTCCTGGTCCCCCGGCTGCTCGCCCACCAGCATGAACCTCGCCTGACTCGGCCCCTCGCCGAACACCGTCTGCGTGGCGTTCCTGTACAGGCCACACCCCTCGCAACAGGCCGCGGCGAGCCGCAGCGACTCGAGGTCCAGCTTGTCGGGAAGGAACTGGGCCGCGCTGGTGTTGCCGTCCTTATCCATCGTCGGTCGTTCTCCCAATAGGGTTCCTGTGAGGCCTGTGCCCGAGGCGAACGGGCTCAGTCCTGGGTCGGGTGGTCAGCGTCCAGGGGGACCCAAACGCCACGACCGGCGTAACATTCAGTTGGGAGGACTGTCTTGACCGCACACGGCCTGATCGATACGACGGAGATGTATCTCCGCACGATTTACGAGCTCGAGGAGGAGGGCATCGTCCCCCTTCGCGCGCGCATCGCCGAGCGCCTGCAGCAGAGCGGGCCCACGGTGAGCCAGACGGTCGCGCGCATGGAGCGTGACGGCCTCGTCCGGGTCGAGGGTGACCGGCACCTGTCGATGACCGACCTCGGCCGCCAGCTCGCCACGCGGGTGATGCGCAAGCATCGGCTCGCCGAGTGCCTGCTGACCCAGGTGATCGGACTTCCCTGGGAAGAGGTGCACATCGAGGCGTGCCGCTGGGAACACGTCATGTCGGAGTCCGTGGAGGCGCGGCTGGTGACGTTGCTCGACAACCCCACGGTGTGCCCGCACGGCAACCCGATCCCCGGGCTCGCCGAGCTGGGCGCCAAGGAGGCCGAGGCCGGCGGCAACCAGCTGATGTCCATGAGCGACGTGGCAGGACCGAGAGATATACCCGTCGTCGTCCGCCGAATTAGCGAACAAGTGCAAAGTGATCCCGCTGTGATGCTTAAACTCAAGCAAGTTGGGATACAACCCGGACGCGAGGTCACGCTCGCGGCGAGCGACGACGGTGTGCGGGTGACAGGTGACGGTGACGCGAACGACACTCCCGCGGAGCTTCCGCGCGATGTTGCCGCGCACGTTTTTGTCTCCAAGCGCTGACGCGCGCGCGGCTGCTTGGTTGAATCCCTCTTGGGAGGCCCTCCACTCTCCCCTGGCCAAGACTGTTGCAGGAGCGCTCGTGGTTCGCTTTGCATGCTCGCCACCCCGAGGAGTGGTCTCCGGATGAAGCGTTGGGGGGATCTGTCACAAGATGCGGCTGATCACCTTGCTGCCGGATCCGTGCTAGACCACGCGGAAATGGCGGTGGTCGTCACCGACCGTTTCAGCAACCTCCTCTATTGGAACCCGTTCGCCGAGAAGCTGTTCGGCCGTCCGGACAGCGCCCCTTCGAGGGGAACGTCCGTCCTGTCCCTCGGGATCATGGAGAAGGACCATCCCCTGGCGATCGAGCTGGCCAAGCACGTGCTCAAGGGCGGCGTGTGGGAGGGCACGTTCGACGTCAAGCGCGGCGACGGCACCATCGTCTACGTCCGCGCCCAGGCTGTGCCGTTGCGCCACCCGACGGGCTCGGTGACGGGCATCGTCATCATGGCCCGCGAGGCGCTGCGGAGCAACGAGCGGGAGAAGGACCGTTTCGGACTGCTCGAGCGCATCGGCGAGCGGCTGGCCGGCTCGCTCTATGTCGAGGAGACGCTCAAGCGCGTCGCCGAGATGCTCGTCCCGCAGTTCGCCGACCACTGCTTCATCGAGCTGATGGAGGGTGACCGGCTCGTCCGCCGGGTCTCACAACACGTGCAGGGGTGGACGCCCCCGTCGGGAACATGGAAGCCGGTGGGCGCGGAGATCCGCTACCCCTCCGGCCACTACGCGGACACGGCGCTGCGCCGTCAGGAGACCATCCTCGTCGAGGACTTCTCCTCCAGCAGTTACCCGGCGCCCCATGAGGACAGCGCGCGGTTGTGCGGCGAGATCGGCATGACCTCGGCCATCGTCGCCCCCTTGCTGGTGCGCGGTGAGACCCTCGGCTTGATGTACCTCAGCCTGTCCAACCTCACCGACCGCCGCAGCCCCCACTACGACGCCTTCGACCGCGACTTCGTGGGCGCCATCGCCACCAGGGTCGCGCTCGCGATCGACAACGCGTTGTTGTTCGAGGAGGAGCGGCACACGGCGGAGTCGTTCCAGAAATACCTGCTGCCCCGGGCGCTGCCGCAGCTCGACGGCCTGGAGATCGCGGTGCGCTACTATCCGGCCGCGCCGCTCGCCTCCCACGGGCAGGGCATCCAGACGCAGGTCGGCGGCGACTGGTATGACGTGATCCCGCTGTCCGCCGGCCGCGTCGGCATCGTGATCGGCGACGTCGAGGGCCGGGGCGCCAAGGCGGCGGCCATCATGGGACAGCTCCGGGCCGCGCTGCGGGCCTTCGCCCAGGACGACAAGTCGCCCGCCGACATCCTGGCCAGGCTCGACGAGTGGACCCGCATCATCGCCACCCCCGAGCAGGACGACAACGGCGCCGACGTCAGCATCCCACCCATCGTGACCTGCCAATACCTCGTCTACGACGCCTGGTCCAGGCAGCTGTCCTTCGCCAACGCGGGCCACGCCCCGCCGCTGCTGCTGGTCGACGGCCAGTGCGTCGAGCTGGACATCGAGGAGGTCGGCCAGCCGCTCGGCGTACGCGCCAAGGGCATGCACGCCGACCTGGTCTACAAGGAGGAGACCCGCACGCTGCCGCCCGGCGCGGCGCTGCTCCTCTACACCGACGGCCTGGTCGACCGCCGTCCCGGCCGCGACGGCAGGATGCCGAGCGAGGAGGAGACGCTCGGCGTGCTCTGCGACAAGCTCGCCAAGATGGCCGACGTCGACGTCGAGCGCATCGCCGACGCCGCCACGGTTGCGGTGCCCGGCGAGATCGACGACGACATGGCGATCCTGGTCGTACGCTCCAGCGACGTGGATCTCGACGTCGAGGAGCGCACGTTCCCCGCCCAGCCGATCATGGTCGGCGAGGCGCGCCGGATGGCCTCGGAGGCGTTCGCCGGCTGGAACGTACCCGAGGAGCGGGCCGAGCTGGCCTGCCTGCTGGTCTCCGAAGTTGTGACGAACGTGGTCCTGCACGCCGCCAGCGCCAGCGTGCCGCGCAGGGAGCTGGTCGTGGAGGGGCCGCCGCTGCCGTTCGAGGAGTCCTGGGACATGCCGGGCTTCGAGGACGAAGTGGTCGGCGAGAAGGAGTTCACGCTGCGGCTGCGCAGGGGCGAGGAGTCGGTCTGGGTAGAGGTCTTCGACCAGGACCTGCGCCTGCCGCGGATCCGCAGCGCGGGGGAGAACGACGAGGGCGGGCGCGGCCTCTACCTCGTCGACCAGCTGGCCAGACGCTGGGGCTCGCGACCGACCAGGGAAGGCAAAGCGGTCTGGTTCGAGATTCCCACGCGCGGCAGGTGAATGATTCACTGGCCGTATGGAGCTGGCCTTCGAACGGCGGGGCAGCGGTCCGCCGCTGATCCTCCTCCACGGCATCGGCCACCACTGGCAGGCCTGGTCGCCGGTGCTGGATCGCCTGGCCGTCTCCAGGACCGTGATCGCGATCGACCTGCCCGGGTTCGGGGCGTCGCCGGGGCTGCCTGACGGCATCCCCTACACCGCCGAGTCGCTGGCCGACGCGGTCGAGTCGTTCTGCGCGCTGCTCGGCGTGCGCGAGCCGCACGTGGCGGGCAACTCGCTCGGCGGTTACATCGCGCTGGAGCTGGCCTCGCGCGGCGTCGTACGCACGGCGACCGCGTTGTCGCCGGCCGGCTTCTGGTCCCGTGCCGAGCTGCTCTACTGCCGGACCGTGCTGCGCGCGCTGCGAGCCACCGCCCGGGCGATGCCGCCCGAGCAGGCCGTCAGGACGGCCGAGAGCCCGTTGCTGCGCGCCCTGTCCACGGGCGTGCTGGTCGCGCACCCGTCCCGGATGGAGCCGGCCGCGCTGATCGCGGCCACGCGGGCGCTGGCCGCCTCGACCGGCTTCGAGGAGACGCTGGAGTCGTTCGCCGGGGTGATGCCGCCCGCGCCGCCCAAGACGCCGATCACGATCGCGTGGGGCGAGCACGACCGCCTGCTGCCGCGCCGCCAGGCGGTGCGTGCGGCGCGGTGGTCAGGGCAGCGGGTCAAGCTGCTGAAGGGCTGCGGGCACGTGCCGATGAGCGACGACCCGGACCTCGTGGCCGGCGTCCTCCTAGAGGCCTCGGCTTCATGAAGCCGTGAGATTGGCGGCCATGCGACGCAGCACGTCCACGGTCACCTGATAGTCCTCCGGGGTCACACCCGCGCCCACCCGCTGCCTGAACCCACGCACCCGCTCGGCGATCTCCGCGTGCGCGGCCCTGCCGGCCTCGGTGATCCGGCTGTCCACCAGCCACCCGCGCGCGGTGAGCCGCTCCACGGCCTCACCCACCCCGGGGAACGGCGCCAGCTCCTCCGGCCGGGCGTCATGAGCGACGGTGTTGAGCACCTGCCACTCGCGCCGCGACATCTGCAGCGCGTCGTCCATGGCGCTCTCCAGCACCGTATCCAGATTCTTCACCCAGTAGCCGATATGCTTCTCCATGCATGTACTATAGCAACTATATGTATGAAGACAAGGAAATTGCCGGGCTCCGCGAGCTCCGGGAGCTCCGCGCGATCGAGCAGTCGATGGTCGCCATCAGGCGCAGGCAGAGCAGGCGGGTGCTGGCGAAAGCGCAGGGCGCCGGGCCCGAATACGACGTGCTCGACGTGATCGAGGCCGCCCGCGAGCCCGTCACCGTGACCGCGGTCGCGCAGGCGTTGAGTGTGGATCAGCCGCGGGCGAGCCGGCTGGTGGCCGCGGCCGTGGAGGCGGGCCTGGTCAGGCGCGAGGCCGATCAGGCGGACGGCCGCAGGTCGTGCCTGGTGCTGACGGACGAGGGGAGCGCCGCGCTCGAACGGGCGCATCGCGCCAGGCAAGCGGCGTTCGCGACGGCGATGGAGGGCTGGTCGGCGGCCGAGCGTGCCGAGTTCGCCCGGCTGCTCACCCGCTTCGTCGAAGCGATCGCCTAGACCTTGGTCTGGCCCCACACGAGCAGCATCGCGATGATGAACACGATCATCACGCCGGCATAGCCGACGGGACCCAGGCGGAACGCCCGGCGCACACGATTGAGCCCCCAAGCGACGAGCAATGCCAGGAAGACCAGGAGGATCAGGCCGCCGTCCATGCTGTCCAGTATGCGGCGTCGGACGGCGGCCCGCGCGTCAGGTGCTAAAACCCGAATGACCGACCGATGATCTCCTTCATGATCTCGGTCGTGCCGCCGTAAATGGTTTGGACGCGGCTGTCCAGCCACGCCTTCGCAACCGGGTATTCGGTCATATATCCGTATCCGCCGTGGAGCTGGACGCAGCGGTCGATGACCTTGTTCTGCAGCTCGGTCGTCCACCACTTGGCCTTGGCCGCGTCCACCGCCGTGAGCTGCTTGGCGTTGAGCGCCAGGATGCACTTGTCGACGTAGTGGCGGGCGATCTCGGTCTCGGTGACCAGCTCGGCCAGGACGAACCGGGTGTTCTGGAACGAACCGATGCTGCGGCCGAAGGCCTGGCGGGTCTTGCAGTATTCGATGGTCTGCTCCAGCACGGCCTCCGCCGCGGCCACCGCCGCCACCGCGATCGACAGGCGTTCCTGGGGCAGGTTGTTCATGAGCTGGAAGAACCCCTCGCCGTCGTTCGGGCCGAGGCGGTTGGCGACGGGCACGCGGACGTTCTCGAAGAACAGCTCGGCGGTGTCCTGCGCCTTCATGCCGACCTTCTCCAGGTTGCGCCCCCGGCTGAACCCCTCCATGCCCCGCTCCACGACGATCAGCGTCGTCCCCCTGGCGCCCGCCTCCGGATCGGTCTTGGCCACCACGACCACGAGGTCGGCGTTGATGCCGTTGGTGATGAACGTCTTCTGCCCGTTGACGACGTAGTGGTCGCCTTCGCGGACGGCGGTGGTCCTGATGCCCTGCAGGTCGCTGCCCGCGCCCGGCTCGCTCATCGCGATCGCGGTGATCAGCTCGCCGCTGGCGAAGCCGGGCAGCCACCGCTGCTTCTGCTCGTCATTGGTCAGATCGACCACGTACGGGGCCATGACGTCGTTGTGCAACGAGAAGCCGAGCCCGGTCGCGCCGTGCCGCATGATCTCCTCGACGATCACCGTGTTGTACCGGAAATCCGTGACGCTGGCGCCGCCGTACTCCTCGGGGACCGAGAACCCGAACATGCCCAGCTCTCCGGCCTTCTTCCACACCTCGCGCGGGACAATGCCGTCCTTCTCCCACTGCGCGTGGTGCGGCACCACTTCGCGGGCCATGAACTCGCGCACCGTGTCCCTGAACAGCAGGTGTTCCTCGTCGAAGAGATCTCTTTCCATCCTCGCCTCCCGAACAGGATTCTGGTGCTGGACACGGCTTCATCACAAGTGCTGGAAGAGGCTTCATTTGGCATGTGTTGCGGGTGTTTTCGCCCCTAAGATCTACCCTCGGTCTATTACGTGGGTGATCGGAGTCTTCCGTGAGTCGGTGGCGCAAGGCGTGGATCGCCGCATCGGTCGGTTCCCTGGCGGCGTTAGGCGTAGTGGTGCTGCCCAACCTGCCCGCATCGGCGGCGCCGGCCGATCTTGAGGTCGAGTACATCTGTACGGAGACCGGTACGAGCAGCATTGTTCGGAACGGTCCGGTGAAGCTGACCACCTACCTCACCTTCGAGACGGATCTCGTGGTCGGCGGCCCGCTCAACTACTCCTGGAAGCTGGAGTACACCGGCGACGGCAGCACGTTCCAGTCGCCTGGCTACTTCGGACCTGGCGGACAGGTGCATGCCATCGGCAACCTCGAGCTCAAGAGCGACTGGCAGGGCATCCTTCAGCCCAGGGGCAGTGCCGAGCCTGAGAAGGAACTGCGCCCGGACGCCCCCCTCGGCCTGCCTCCGATGCTGAACGACCCCGGCCTGATCAACAGGACGGGCACCATCAGGATCACCCCGAAGGACATCGACCTCGACTTCACCCCGCCGGACAACAGCGTGGTCATCAACGACGGTGACGATGCCGACAATCCGAGCGACATGATGATCGTCTACAACGGCACGTGGGTGCCGCGGGACGACCTCCCGTCCTCCGAGCACCACGTGCACAACGACCTGCACGAGACCACCCAGCTGGGCGCTTCCGCCGAGTTGACCTTCGTCGGCACGAGCGTGAAGTACATCGGGCCTACGGACAAGGACTCGGGACCGGTCAACATCTACATCGACGGCAGCAAGCGGGCCACGGTCGATCCTTCGCGCGACGCCAACGACGATCCGGTCAATGATGACCTTGAGGGCGGCAAAGTGCTGTGGGAGTCGCCCACGCCGCTGAAATACGGCAAGCACGTCATCAAGGTCGAGAACGCCTCGACCAGTTCGGCCAAGCCGATGTGGCTGGACGCGTTCGAGGTCTCGACCGCCACGGCTCAGAACCCGACCGGTTTCCACAGCGCGAAGTGCACGCCCGCCAGCCCTCCCGGGTCGATCGTGGTGACCGTCGGGGGCAGTCCGAGCAGCACGCCGCCGACCAGCCCGACCTCGACGCCGTCGACCAGCCCCACCACCAGCCAGTCCCCGACCAACGGCACGTCGCCCTCGGTCTCCCCGACGACGGGCTCGCCGAACCCCACGTCGCAGGACATCCATCCCCCGATCGTGGCCGTCGTCCCCGGGGTGGTGAGCACCGCGACGCCGACCACCAGCACCACGACGTCCGTATCCCCGACGGCGACGAAGTATGTGAGACCGCAGGTGGCCAAGACGCCCAAGGGCGGAGTGGAGACCGGTGAGGCGCCCGATCCGCCCGCGGACACGGGAGCGTACGGACTGATCGCGAGCGGATCCGCGATGATCATGGGCAGTGCGGCCGGAGGCCTGCTGTTGTGGCGCCGCCGCGCCGTGCACGCCGGAGGTGTGAAGTAATGACCGAGCAGCAGCAGAAGTCGCCGCTCAACAAGGCGGTGCCCGGCCTGCTCATCGCCGGCTCGCTGGCCGGTGTGGGCGCCGTCATGGTGGGTCTGCTCTCGCTGGCGCCCGCGGTGGACGACGGCTCCGGACCGGGCGTCGCGGCCATGGACGAGCCGTCCACCGTGCAGATCGAGAACGCTGGCGCATTCGTGCTGCCGCCGACCGTCGGCCCCGGCGGGCCGTCCGGCCTCACCCCGGCCCGCCTCGACGCCCCGCCGCCGCTCGCCGCCGTGCCGACCGTGGCTCCGATCCCGGTGCCCAAGACCAAGGTCGCCAAGGCCAAGGCCAAGCCGGCTCGCATCAAGATTCCCAAGATCAAGGTGAACGCGCCGGTGGGACCGGTCACGGTGGACATCAAGGGCAACCTCGGCACCCCGCCGCTGACCAAGCAGAACCAGACCGGCTGGTACCGCTTCTCGCCGGTCCCCGGCGAGGCCGGGCCCTCGATCATCAACGGTCACGTCAGCACCCGCAAGGGTCCCGCTGTTTTCGCCCGGCTGTCGGAGTTGGCCAAGGGTGACCACATCTACGTGTACCGGTCGGACGGCAAGGTCACGCGGTACACGGTGAGCGGCATCGAGCAGGTGAGCAAGTCGACGTTCCCGACCAAGCGCGTGTACGGCAACACCAGCGGGGCCCAGCTCAGGCTCGTCACCTGTGGCGGTGTCTTCAACAAGGGGGCGCACAGCTACCAGGACAACATCATCGTGTACGCGACGTTGTCCAAGAAGAAGGGGTGACCGAGGTAGCTGTGGCCGATTTGGCGGTTTACCGGAAGTTGACAGGGACAGTTCGTAGGATCTCAACCTAACCGTGACAAACGGCTGGGATTCTGGCACGACTGTTGATACTGCGCTGAATGGAGATGGAAGTGCAGACGTCCAAGGCGAGGCGCCGCCTCGCCCTCAAGACATCCGCTATGGCCGTCCTAGGCGCAGGGATCTTCGGTGGGCTACCGGTGATGGCTGCTATCGCCGCCCCGGTGCCCGTGGTCTACTCGTGCACGAGTGGCGGTGCCTCCGCGAACGTCACCTTCTCCATGGAAGTGAAGACGCCGGCCTCGCAGCCCAGCCCCAGCTCCACGGCGACCCTCACATGGGAGATCATCCAGCCGTCGACCAGCCCTTTGGCGGCGGCTGCTGCGATCAGTCCGAGCAGCACCGTGACGGTGGCGGGAACCGTCAGCCCTAGCGGGTCACCGGTGGCTTCGGCGCAGATTACGGCGACCGGTAGCGCCGCACCCGCGACGGCCATCACGCAGGGCGGTGCGTTGCCGATCCCCACGATGACCATGGTGGTCACGCCGACCGCGAGCGGGACGGTCGTTTTCAAGGGCGAGGGCTTCGCTCTCCAGGTCAACGGCAGTAACTACAACTGCCAGCCGACCGCCTCCGGTGCCGGACCCGCCGCCACCTTGGTCGTCGGCACCGGCAGCACCGCCACCGGCACGAATACCCCGACCACCTCGAACACGCCGACCACGACCCCGCCGACCTCGAGCACCCCCAAGCCCACCAAGACCAGCACCGCGACGGTGACCGTCACCCCGCCCGAGAAGACCGAAAAGTCCAAGACCCCCAAGGAAGGGGCGGACACCGGGGCCGGTGGCGAGATGGGGCCTGATGGGCGGATGTTTATCCTGACCGGCACCGCGCTGATCGCGGCCGCGACGGTGGGTGGGCTGTTCATACGTCGCCGTAACGCCACCCGGGGCTGACCGAAGTGTCCGGCTACTACCCGTACGGTGGCGGCGGGGCGGCACCGCCGCCTCCACCCGAGCACAAGGGCAGCACGGCGCTCAGGACCGCGCTGATCGTGGCCGCCATCGCCGGCGTCGCGACCGTGGTGGCCGGGCTGCTGATCGTGCTGCGTTCCCCGGACGAGTACGGCCTCGCGTCGAACAACAGGGACAGCCTGGCGCTGCCGTCGCAGCCGAACCAGAGCGGCAAGCCGGAGCAGGCGCTGTTCCAGGCGGCGCCCGACGTGCCGCCGCCGCTGCCGCAGATCAACCCGGCGCCGCCGATGATGCCGTCCACCCCTGTCCGGATCGTGGTCAAGCGTCTGGGGATCAACGCGCCGATCAGGTCCGTCGGCCTGGCCAAGGACGGCACGATCCAGGTGCCGCCGCCGGACAACCCCAACCTGGTGGGCTGGTATCGGAACATGTCCACCCCGGGCGAGGCGGGTCCCGCCGTGCTGCTCGGACACAAGGACACCAGGACGCGCAGTGCGGTGTTCAGCGCGTTGTTCCAGATCAAGAACGGTG
The DNA here is from genome assembly GCF_052245915.1 of Nonomuraea sp. 10N515B. Taxonomy (NCBI): domain Bacteria; kingdom Bacillati; phylum Actinomycetota; class Actinomycetes; order Streptosporangiales; family Streptosporangiaceae; genus Nonomuraea; species Nonomuraea sp. 10N515B. Next base: position 27,724 of record NZ_JBQQBQ010000013.1, on the reverse strand, counting down.
ACATCATCGAGGTCAAGCGCCAGGACAGGACCACGGCGGTCTTCACCGTCGGCGGCGTGGAGCAGGCGAACAAGAAGACGTTCCCGACCCAGCGGGTCTACGGGCCGCAGGACAACGCCCAGCTCCATCTGATCACCTGCGGCGGGACCTACGATCGGCGTACCGGGCACTACACCGACAACATCATCGTCTACGCGACGATGACAAGCTCCTATCGAAGCTGAGCGCGGAGGCGGGCATGGGCTGGATGGCGAAGCGGAGACTGCGTACTGGTCCCACGGCGGCGCTGCCGGCCAAACCTGATCCGGCCGAGCTGCTGCGCATCGTCCAGCTCGCCGACCCAGGGGCCAGGAAGGACGGCGACGACATCGTGGCCACCGACGTCCGAGTGAGCGCTGCCGTGGAGGCGGACGCCGACCTGGCGGGCGGTGAGCTGGAGAAGGTCTGGGCGGTGCGGGTTGCCGCCGAAGGGCCTTTGCCGCTGGACTTCTTCGACCGCTACCTGGCCGAGGGCATCGCGTTCAGGCTCAAGGGGCTCGCGGTCTGCCGGGGTGAGGTGAGCGACCCGTCCGATGAGGAGAACACGGGGCCCGCGGTCATCCTCCCGGTCCGTCCGACCGCCGAGGAGCTGGCGCCGCTGCTGGAGCCGCAGGAGGACGACGAGTTCACGTTTACCGCCGGCGACATCAAGGCCGTCCTGGTCCCGCAGAAGGGCCAGCCTCCGGCCGTGCAGGAGCTGCTGCCCTTCGCCACCGAGCTGACCGCGATCGAGCTGCGCGGCGACGAGCAGGTCAAGCTGGGGACGCTGGCGCTGGAGCTGTCCGAGGCACTGAACGGGCTGGTCGTGGACCGGTGGCGGTTCCGGGTGGACGCGGCGGAGGACCTTCTGCCGCCGGCGTGAGCAGCGGCCGAACGTCATTCTGTTGTACCCTGCCTTTAGTAACCGAATAATGCTCGGTTCTCAGGAGGCACCGTGGCAGAGGCGTACATCGTCGGGGCGGTCCGCACCCCGGTCGGCAAGAAGAAGGGCGGCCTTTCCACCGTCCACCCCACTGACCTGGCCGCTCACACGCTGAAGGCGCTGATCGACCGCACCGGCGTCGATCCGGTGGCGGTCGAGGACGTCATCATGGGGTGCGTCATGCAGTTCGGCCCCCAGAGCATGGACATCGCTCGCAACGCCTGGTTGTCGGCAGGGCTGCCGGAGACCACCGCAGGCGTCACGATCGACCGGCAGTGCGGGTCCTCGCAGCAGTCGATCCACTTCGCCGCCCAGGGCGTCATGTCCGGCACCCAGGATCTGGTCGTGGCCAGCGGTGTCGAGTCGATGAGCATCGTCCCCATGGGTTCCTCGATCACGGCCGCCCTGGAGAAAGGCATGCCGTTCCCGTTCGGCGAGAAATGGGTCGAGCGGTATGGGAAGCAGGAGATCTCGCAGTTCCGCGGCGCGGAGCTGATGTGCGAGAAGTGGGGCTACACGCGAGAGATGCTGGAGCAGTACGCGCTCGAGTCCCACCAGCGGGCCGCCAAGGCGATCGCGAACGGCCACTTCAAGGACCAGATCGAGCCCGTCAACGGCGTCGAGGACGACGAGGGCCCGCGCGCGGACACGACGCTGGAGAAGATGGCCTCGCTGAAGACGCTGAAGGAGGGCGGCCAGATCACCGCCGCCACCTCCTCGCAGATCTCCGACGGCTCCGGCGCGCTTCTGATCGCCTCCGAGCAGGCCGTCAAGGACCACGGGCTGACGCCCCGCGCCCGCATCCACCAGCTCGCGCTCATGGGTGACGACCCCGTCTACATGCTGACCGCGCCGATCCCCGCCACGCGGCGGGCCCTGCAGAAGGCCGGCCTGTCGATCGACGACATCGACGTCGTGGAGATCAACGAGGCGTTCGCACCGGTGCCGCTGGCCTGGACGCACGAGCTCGGCGCCGACCCCGCCAAGGTCAACCCCAACGGCGGCGCCATCGCGCTGGGCCACCCGCTTGGGGGCACGGGAGCGATCCTCATGACCAAGCTCCTGCACGAGCTGGAGCGCACGGGCGGTCGCTACGGGCTGCAGACGATGTGCGAGGGCGGCGGCCAGGCCAACGTCACGATCATCGAAAGGTTGTAACGGGTTGCGAGCGCCGCCTCCGGGCGTAACGAGGGAGGCGGCGCTCGCCCTAACTACCCATCCTGGTAGTAGTCTCAGCGGCCCTTGGGCGGGATGCGCCGGGGCGGCGCGATCGGACGCTGCGGCATCCGGGGCATCTGCCGGGGCAAGGGCGGCATCTCCCGGCCGGGGAAGGCCGGGGTCTTCTTGCCCTTCTTGGCTGCGCGAACTCGCATAAGAGGCTCCTTTACGTAATTCATGACGCGGCTCACTCGCGAACGAAGGCCGGTCGACATGCTCAGCTGCCGCGTCTGGATGGACGGACGGGACGGACTGAAGCTGCGAATTACAGGTAAAGGCGCATGCCCATGAAGGTACGGGGCATCCGGAACCCGCCGCAACCGAATTAATTCCGGCCGCGAACCGGTGCTCGAAGCGGGTCGGCAGCTGACGACGACCGACGAGGTCCGCCCCAGCGCAGTACACAAATCCTGACGGCGGCTACAAGCACGCCTGCGAGCGCCGTCACGAGCAACGTGATCGACATCGGCGCGGGGAAGTACGTGAGCTGCGCCCAGGTGACCGTGCGCCCGTTCATCAGGAACGAGAGCAGGTCCGGATACGCGGCCAGCATCGCCGCGGGCAGGAGAGCGGGCACCAGGCGCAGCCCGGTCCGCCACTGCGCCCTGCCCGTCCGCCGGGCGGCCCAGCGCCGGGCCCGCACCACGCCCACGGCTGCGAGACCGATCGCAGCCAGCGCGATGACGGCCAGGATCAGCTCGAACAGCTGCCGGTCGCCCCCGGGCGGCTCCGGGCTGCGGCCTTCGCTCATGGCCGCGAGCCCGAGCATGATGGTGTAGGCGTCGTCTTGCAGTGCGGCGCTGTTGGTCATGACGGCGATGCCGTAGCCGGTCCTGGGAGAGATGGCCTCCACAGCGGTGTAGGTGAACAGGTTCCCGGAATGCGTGAGTAGCTCAGTCTCGTCGTCCACGCCCCAGCCCATGCCGTAGTCCCGGAGGGCGGTGGGCGTGTGCATGGTCTCCAGGCTCTGCCGCTTGACGAGGGGGTTGCCGTTCCCGGACTGGGCGATCAGCCATTTGCCCATGTCGGCGGCCGTGGTGATGACACCTCCTGAGCCGCTGTCGCTGAGGAAGGCAGGAAGCTCAGGGCGGGGGAGCCAGGCGCCGAAGATCGAGTTGTGGCCGTCGGCGGGCTTGACGATCTGGTCGCTGACGGCGCTGGATTTCATGCCCAGCGGGCCGAAGACCCTTTCGCGCAAATAGTCGCCGAAGCCCTGGCCGCTGGCGGCCTCGACCAGCCGGGCAGCAAGGTTGTAGTTGACGTTGCAGTACTCCCAACGTGTGCCGGGGTCGGCACGTAGCCCGTCGTCGGCCAGGCGAGCGGTGTAATCGGCGAGAGAGGTGGAGCTGTCCAGCTCTCGGATGTCGATCGTGGTGTCCGACAAGCCGGAGGTCTGGTTCAGCAGGTGCCTCACGGTGATCCGGGCCGCGCGCGGGTCGGTCATCCTGAAGCCCGGGAGCTGGGCGGCCACCGGCTCGTCCAGCTTGATCTTGCCGCGCTCCACGAGCGTCATGACCGCCATCGCGGTGAACGACTTGCTCACCGAGGCTACGCGCATCGGTGTGTTCGCGGTGACCGCGCGGCCCTGTGAGTCGTGGCCGTAGCCGGCCGCATGGACGACGTTGCCGCCGTGCGTGACGACCACGGACACACCTGGGAGACCGGTGGCCTCCAGCGCGTCACGCATGTAGGTGTCGATGGCGGCCGGGGTCATCGTGGGTGTCGGGGCGGCGACGGCCGTGGCCGCGTACAGGGCGATCAGGAGGGATTTCACCCGAGAAAACCTAGAAGGGGGCGGCCCCTCTCCGGATCCACCGATCGTCCAGGACGGCCCCTGACGAAAGTCAGGTCTCGCCGGCTGGCGGCAGGCGGGTCGGGACGGCCTTCTGGACCTGCTGGAAGACCACCGAGGTGCGGAAGCCGACGATCTCCTTGCGTTTGCTCAGCTTGTCCAGCAGGAACGCGTGCAGATGATCCAGGTCCTGGACGGCCACGTGCAGCAGGAAGTCGTCCCCGCCCGCGAGCACGAACACGCTGAGCACCTCGGGCATCTCGGCGGCCGACGACTTGAACGCGTTGATCACCGCCCGGCTGAGCGGCCGCACCTGGACCGAGACCATGGCCTGCACGCCGCGGTTGAGCGCGGCCGGGTCGATGTCGGCGTGGTAGCCGCGGATGACGCCGCGCCGGGTGAGCGACCTGACCCGTTCCAGACAGGTCGAGGGCGCGATGCCGAGTTGTCGCGCCAGCTCCCTGTTGGACTGCCGAGCATCCGTTTGGAGCAACCGCACAATGGCCGAATCAAGTTCATCCATGGAGGGATATTCGCATCTCCGTCCGGTCGTACGTTCGGTGGGCAGCGGCCTATCTCGCTCAGATGAGTAATTTCATGGGTTATGACACGACGGATGACCACCGGACAAGGCATGGCGCTGCTGGTCGGGGCGGTGCTGGGGCCGGGGATGCTGGTGCTGCCGCATCTGGCGGCCGCCGCCGCGGGGCCCGCCTCCGTGCTGGCCTGGGCCGGGTTGCTGGTGCTGAGCGTCCCGGTCGCGCTGACCTTCGCCGCGCTCGGCGCGCGGTACCCGGACGGTGGCGGAGTGGCGAGCTTCGTCGGGCTCGCGTTCGGCCGGCGCGCCTCCGCCGTGGCCGGCTGGTGGTTCTTCGGCGCCGTCCCCATCGGCACCGTCGCGGGCGCGCTTGTCGGCGGCCAGTACGTCGAGGCGTGCTTCGGCGTGGACGGCACCCTGGCCGCCTGGCTCATCATGATCGCCGCCTTCGCGGCCAACGCGGCGGGCCTCCGGACCTCCGGGCGTCTCCAGATCGCCTTCGTCGTACTCCTCGTCGCGCTGCTGGCCGCCGCCGTGATCAGCGCGGCTCCGCACGCCGACCCGGCCAACTTCACCCCCTTCGCCCCGTACGGCTTCGCGGGCGTGGCCGGGGCGGCCGGCGTGCTCATGTTCGCCTTCGTCGGCTGGGAGGCGGCCAGCCACCTGTCGGCTGAGTTCGCCGATCGGACGAACGGCCTGGTCAGGGCCACGGTGGTGACGCTCGCCGTGATCGCCGTCCTCTACCTGGGGGTGTCGGTCTCCTCCGTGGCCGTCCTGGGCGCGGACATGACCGAGGTGCCGCTGACCGCGATGTTGGAGCTGGGCATCGGTGCCGCGGCGCGGCCCGTGACCGGGGTGGTGGCCGTGCTGCTGACGTTCGGGGCGGTCAACACCTACATCGCCGGGGCCGCGCGGCTCGGGGCGGCCCTGGCGAGGGAGGGAGCGCTACCCGGGTGGTTCGCCAAGGGTGGGGAGCCTGGAGGCACGCCGTACCGGAGCCTGGGATTGCTGGCCGTGCTGTGCCTGCCCGTGCTGGTGTGGGCGGTGGATCTGGACCTGCTGATGCGGGCCACCTCAGCGTGCTTGGCCGCCGTCACGGCGGCGGGCGTGGTGGCCGCGGTGCGCATGTTGCCTGCGGGCCGGCATCGGAACACAGCTGTGATCGGTGCTTTGATGTCGGTCGCATCGCTCACATTCTGCGGCGTCTACCTGGTGTTTCCCGCCGTCCTCGCGCTCGTGGCGACCGTTGTGCCGGCGGCCGGTGCTCGCCGTCCGCTGAAAAAGGGCATATAAACGGCGACAGGCGCGCCGTTAGGCGGGGCACTACTCATATGCACGGGACGGCGCAAGGTCGGGAGGTGCTATGACCGAGCACGCCAAGTACGCGGAGTCCAGGGCAGTCGGCGAGCAGGCCCGCGAGAAGGAGTGGGCCCTGCCGAGTTTCGCCAAGCAGTTGTTCCTCGGCGACTTCCGGCTGGATCTGGTGTATCCGGCGCCCAAGCTGCCCGACGAGGCGACCAAACGCGGCGAGGAGTTCGTCCGCGCGGTGCGCCGCTATCTCGACGCGCACGTCGATCCTGCGCTCATCGAGCGGACCGGGCAGGTGCCCGACGAGGTCGTGAAAGGGCTGGCCGGGCTCGGTGCGTTCGGGATCACGATCGGCGAGGAGTACGGCGGGCTCGGCCTGCCGTACCTGTACTACTGCCGGGCCCTCATGCTGGTGGGCTCGTACTCCCCGGCACTGGCGACGTTGTTGTCGGCGCACCAGTCGATCGGGGTGCCGCAGCCGCTGAAGTTGTTCGGCACGGAGGAACAGAAGCGAGAATTCCTCCCAAGGTGCGCGGCGGGCGAAATTTCGGCTTTCCTGCTGACGGAGCCGGACGTCGGCTCCGACCCGGCACGCCTGTCCACGACCGCTGTCCGCGACGGCGACGACTACGTGCTCGACGGCGTGAAGTTGTGGACGACCAACGGCGTCGTCGCCGACCTGCTCGTGGTCATGGCCAGGACCGGTAAGAAGATCAGTGCGTTCGTGGTCGAGGCCGACTCGCCGGGCATCACCGTCAAACGGCGCAACGGTTTCATGGGGCTGCGCGGGATCGAGAACGGTGTCACCGAGTTCGCCCAGGTGAGAGTGCCCGCGAAGAACCTGATCGGGCGTGAGGGAGATGGGCTGCGGATCGCGCTCACCACGCTGAACACCGGCCGCCTGTCGCTGCCCGCCACGTGTGCGGGGAACGCCAAGTGGGCGCTGAAGATCGCCCGCGAGTGGGGCAACGCGCGCGTGCAATGGGGACACAAGATCGGCACGCACGAGGCCGTGGCCACGAAGATCGCCTTCATCGCGGCCACCGCGTACGCGCTGGAAGCGGTCATGGAGCTCACCAGCCGCCTGGCCGACGACAAGCGCAATGACATCAGGATCGAGGCCGCGCTGGGCAAGCTCTACGCGACGGAGATGTCGTACCAGGCGCTCGACGAACTGGTCCAGATCAGGGGCGGGCGCGGCTACGAGACCGCCGAGTCGCTGGCCGCCCGCGGCGAGCGCGGCGTGCCCGCCGAGCAGATGCTCCGTGACTCGCGCATCAACCGCATCTTCGAGGGCTCCTCCGAGATCATGCGGCTGATGATCACCAGGGAGGCGGTGGACGCGCACCTGTCGGCGGCCGGGGAGCTGATCAACCCCGAGGCGTCCCGCCAGGAACGCACGCAGGCGCTCAAGCGGGCCAGCCGCTTCTATGCCAAGTGGCTGCCCACGCTGGTCGCCGGCACCGGCAACCTGCCCACCGCGTACGCCGACTTCGGCCCGCTGGCCGCGCACCTGCGTTTCGTGGAGCGGACCAGTAGGAAACTGGCCCGGTCCACCTTCTACGGCATGTCCCGCTGGCAGGGCAGGCTGGAGCACAAGCAGTCCTTCCTGGGCAGGATCGTGGACATCGGGGCCGAGCTGTTCGCCATGACCGCCGCCTGCGTCAAGGCCGAGGAGGACGCCAAGGATCTGGGGCGCAGGCCGTACGAGCTGGCCGACACCTTCTGCCACCAGGCGCGACGCCGCGTGGATGCGTTGTTCGACCGGCTCTGGGACAACAGCGACGCCCACGACGCGCGGCTGGCCGGGTATGTGCTGGAAGGCCGCTACGGCTTCGTCGAGGAAGGCATCCTCGACCCGTCCATCGAGGGGCCGTGGATCGGCGCGCCGGAGGGCGGGGAGAACGTCCGGAGGAAGATCCTCTGACGTCCGGTCTAGACCGGTTGTGAGCACTTACTGGTAAGAGTGTTTTCAAATCGAGACAAGCCGGTATAGACCGGCTCCTGAACGCTGGCTTACTCTGGCGCAAACGCGCGTCGCGCGTGCCCATCCCCCCAGGGCGGGGTCCGGTAGCTGGTACGGACCAGCGTCACCCGTCCGACGAGAAGGCGGTATCTCCAGTGAACATGAAGCTTGTGGGCGGCGCCGCTCTCGGCCTTGCCACGATGCTGGTCCTGTCCAGCTGCGGCTCCGGCAGCTCCGGCGACGGCGGCGGCACCCAGGCATCGGGCGGCGGTCAGGTCACGCTCAAGATGGTCGCCGCGGACTACGGCGACGGACCCGGCAAGCCGAACTCGGGTGAGACGTTCTGGAAGGGCGTCGTGGACGAGTTCCAGGCCGCGAACCCGAACATCAAGGTCGAGGTCCAGGTCATCAACTGGAACGACATCGACAAGCAGGTCGCCACCATGGTCCAGAACGGCCAGGTGCCCGACATCCTGCAGACCGGCGACTACTCGGGCTTCGTCAAGGACGGCCTGCTCCACAAGGTGGACGAGGTCCTGTCCCCGAACGTCTCCGGCGACATGCTGCAGAAGTTCGCCGAGTTCGGCAAGGTGGACGGGGCCGCGTACGGCATCCCGTTCGTCTCCTCCGCCCGCGCGCTGTTCTACAACAAGGACCTGTTCACCAAGGCCGGCATCGCCGAGCCGCCGAAGACGTGGGACGAGCTCAAGGCCGCGGCCGAGAAGCTGAAGGCGGCCGGCGTGACGCAGCCGTTCGGCCTGCCGCTCGGCCAGGAGGAGGCCCAGGCCGAGTCGTTCCTGTGGATGCTCGGCAACGGCGGCGGCTACAAGGACGCCTCCGGCAAGTGGTCGATCAACTCGCCGCAGAACGTCGAGACGTTCACGTACATGAAGGGCCTGGTCGACGCCGGCCTGACCACCCCCAACCCGGGCACCAAGGACCGCAAGACGGTCTGGGAGGACTTCGGCGCCGGCAAGGTCGGCATGGTCAACGGCGGACCCATGTCCATCCCGATCTTCGACGCGGCCGGGCTGAAGAACTACGGCGTCGCGCCCATCCCCGGCAAGGCCGGTCCTCTCGACACCACGCTCGGCGTCATGGACTGGATCATGGCGTTCAACAAGAACGGCCACGCCGCGGAGATCAAGAAGTTCTTCGACTTCTTCTACACCGGCAACGCCGCGACGAAGATCTCCGACACCTACAAGCTGCTGCCCGTCACCAACGGCGGCATCCAGAAGCTGTCGAGTGACGAGAAGCTCAAGCCGTTCCTGGACGCGCTGCCCAACGCCAGCTTCTACCCGTTCCAGGACCCCAAGTGGGCCGAGGTGAACCCGGCGATCAAGCAGACCATCGGCGGAGCCGTCAAGGAGGACCCGGCCAAGGTCCTCGGTGAGCTCCAGAAGGTCGCCGAGGCCGGTTGATCGGGGCGGATGGCCCAGCGTCTCCTCGCTGGGCCATCCCTTTCACGGAAGGCTTTGCATTGAGAAGGTTGCGCGCCCTGGAGCCCATCGCCTGGGTCGGGCCCGCCGTGGTGCTCATCGCGGTCGTCGTGCTCTGGCCCGTGATCGAGATGATCAGGTCGTCGTTCCTCAAGATCAGCCGGTTCGGCGTGGTCCAGGGCGGCAACGGGTTCGCCAACTACGAGAAGTTGTTCGGTGAGAAGGACTTCGCCGACATCATGGTCCGCAGCGTGATCTGGGTGGTCGCGGTCGTCGCGCTCACCGTGCTGATCTCGCTGGCCCTGGCCCAGCTGTTCAACCAGCGCTTCCCCGGTCGCAAGATCGCACGCTGGGCGCTGATCGCGCCTTGGGCGGCCTCGGTGCTGATGACGGCGATCATCTTCAAGTGGATGCTCGACCCCGAGGTCGGCGTGATCAACCAGATCCGGTTGAAGCTCGGGCTCATCGACGCCATGGGCGGGGCATCGGCCGACCAGCTCGGCGACGCCTCCACGGCGATGCCGTGGCTGATCTTCGTGGCGGTCTTCGTGTCGGTGCCGTTCACCACGTACGCGTTGCTGGCCGGGCTGGCGACGATTCCCTCCGACGTCTACGAGGCGGCCAGGATGGACGGGGCCGGGCGGTTGCGTACGTACTGGTCGATCACGCTGCCGCTGCTGCGTCCCGCGCTCACCGTGGCGGCATTGATCAACGTGATGAACGTCTTCAACAGCTTCCCGATCATCTGGGCGATGACGCACGGGCAGCCCGGCTACTCGACGGCCACTTCGACGATCCTCATGTTCATCCTCAAGGGCTCCGACATCGGCGAGTCGGCCGCCATGTCCGTCGTCAACTTCGGCATGGTGATCGTGCTGACCGTGATCTTCCTTCGGGTGTCCCGGTGGAACAAGGAGGTGGCGTGATGGCCGTCAACACGATCCAGCGGCAGGCCAGTCCGCACCACCACGCCCGGCCCCGGCGCACCGCGGCACGCGGCATGCCCCGGCTCAAGACCGTGATCGTGGCGGCGAGCGCGTACGTCATCGCGTTCATTTTCCTGTTCCCGTACGTGGTGATGCTGCTCACCTCGCTTCGGGCACAGGACTCGCTGCGGGATGTGACGTTCTGGCCCGATGAGTGGGTGTGGTCCAACCTCACCAACTTCTGGACCAGCGGGCTGGCCGGGAACCTCTGGGTCACGATCAAGGTGGCCGCCGGGTCGACGATCCTCGTGCTGCTGGTGGCGTTGCCGGCGGCGTACTACACGGCCAGGCACCGCTTCAGAGGGCGCACGGCGTTCCTGATCCTGGTGCTGATCACCCAGATGTTCCAGCCCACGGCCATGCTGGTCGGCATCTACCGCGAGTTCTTCCAGTTCGGGCTGGTGGACTCGGTCTGGTCGCTGATCCTGGTCAACGGCGGGTTCAACCTGGCGTTCGCGGTGTGGATCCTGAACGCGTACTTCGCCTCGATCCCGCGCGAGCTGGAGGAGGCCGCGTTCATCGACGGGAACGGGCGTTTCGGCGCGTTGTTCAGGATTACGTTGCCGCTGGCCATGCCGGGCGTCATCACCGCGCTGATCTTCACGTTCATCGCGGCGTGGAACGAGTTCGTCGTCGCGCTGACCCTGACCACGACGCCCGCGAACCAGCCCCTGACCGTGGCGCTCAACTCGTTCATCGGGCAATACCAGGTGGACTGGCAGAACCTGTTCGCCGGCTCTGTGATCGCCACCATCCCGGTGATCATCCTGTTCGCGCTGATCGAGCGGAAGGTGGTGGGCGGGCTGACCGCCGGCTCCATCAAGTGAAGCCCAGGGGGAGTCTTCCCCTGGGATTTACTTCTGCGGCACTCGGGCCACGCAGAACACCGTCTGGCCGAACGGCGGACGGACGAACCGCTCGATCAGGCGGGTCAGCGGGACCACCGTCCGGTCGTAGATCTTGACCAGCCGCGGGTCCGGGTAGCCCACGCCGCCCCGGCGCACCGCCGCCCACCAGGCGATGCCGCCCAGGAAGTTGATCGGCTTGAGCACCTCGACGTCCAGGCCCGCCTTGGCGACCGCCGAGGCCAGCGTCTTGGGCGTGTAACGCTGAACGTGGCCCACCTTGCGGTCGAAGTCTCCATAAAGCTGCATGTAGCCGGGCACCCAGATGATGATCCGGCCGCCGGGCAGCGTGACCCGGGCCAGCGAGCGCAGGGCCCCGGCGTCGTCCTCGATGTGCTCCAGCACGTTCATCATGACGACGGTGTCGACCTTGTCCTCGAGCGGGATGTCGGTCGGCAGCCCGAACTGCAGGACGTCGATCTCGTCGCGGCCCTCGAAGCGCTTCTTCAACTGCTCGACGCAGTAGGGGTCGAAGTCGCTCACGACCAGCCGGTCGAGGCGCGGCAGGAACTGCTCGGCGAAGTGGCCCAGCCCCGAGCCGATCTCCAGCATGGAGCGGCCGACATGCGGGGCGACCATGTCGAACTCGTACTGCCGATAGTTCTTGGCCTCGTCCCCACCTAGGTGGTTCTCCAGGGCCTCGTCACCGGCCGCCGGTTGTACTACACGGTCATACCCAGAAGACATAGTCCCGTTCCTTCTAGGGGGCACACGGATTGCCCGAGTCTAATGCCCCTGTCGGCGGTGGGGGTCACGCGATCTGCGAAACGCCCTTCCCCGCGGACCCCTCCATGCGGTGGAATCTGACTCGCCATGGACGACGACGAGGCGATCGCGCGCTCGCTGGAGGGTGACTTAGCGGCCTATGAGGCGCTGGTCGCCCGCTACAGCGCGCTCGCCCACCGTACCGCGTACATGCTGGGTGCGGGGGACGAGGCCGAGGACGTGGTACAGGAGGCTTTCGTCAAGGCGTTTCGGCATTTGGCGAGCTTCCGCCGGGAGGCGCCGTTCCGGCCGTGGCTGCTGCGCATCGTGGCCAACGAGACGCACAACCTGACCCGGTCGCGGGGGCGGCGGAACGAGCTGGCGCTCCGGCTCGGCGCTACCGCCGACGTCACGGCTCCCGACGATCCCGAGGGTGCGGCCGTGGCCACCGACCGGCGTTCTCGCCTGCTGGCGGCGGTACGGGGACTGCCCGAGCGGGAACGCCAGGCCGTCGTCTGCCGGTACTTCTTACAGCTGAGCGAGGCGGAGACGGCGCAGGTGCTCGACTGGCCGGTCGGCACCGTCAAGTCCAGCACCCACCGTGGGCTGGCCCGGTTGAGGGAGGAGGTGGGCAATGAGTTCGCGTGAGCCCTTCGACGAGCCTCTCGATGAGCTGCAGGCGGAGCTGCTGGCGCTCGGCGATCTCATCGACGTGCCCGCGCCGCCTCCCACCGATGTGGCGGCAGCCGTTCGCGCCCGCCTCGAATCCACCCCTCAGCCCCCCGACCCCGCCTCGTCTTCCGACGCCGATCCCGATCCCGACGCCGACGCCGACGCCGACGCCGACGCCGACGCCGGGGCGGGTGGCGAGTCCGGGGAAGGGCCCGATCCGGCGCACGGTCCCTATGTCGGCCCCGTCAGGCCGGCTCGATCGCGGCCGCCGGGGCGGCGGGACGGTGGGCGGCCGGCGCGGCGCGGCAGGCGGGCGAGGTGGACGATCGTGGCAGCGGTGGTCGTCGTGGTCATCGCCATCACGGCCGCCACCCCCCAGGGCCGGGCCGCGGTGGCGAGGATCCTGCGGTTCGCCGGGGTGGAGCTGGAGATCGGCGAGAGCACACCCCCGCCGGTCACCACCACGGCGTCCCTGCCCGGCGAGCGCACCGTGCCCCCGTCCGGGGTGCGGAGCCTGGCCAGGTTCGAGGTCAAGATCCCCGCCAGGCTCGGCCCGCCGCAGAGCGCGTCGGTTGCCGACAACGGCAGGGTGGTGTCGCTGTTCTGGCCGGGCGGCATCCGGCTCGACCAGTTCGACGGCGCCGTCGACCCCATCTTCTTCAAGAAGGCCGGCCCGCCGTACCCCGACTTCGTGAAAGTGGGCCCCTACCAGGCGTTCTGGCTCGAGGGTGAGCACCCGCTCGGCTACATCGCGCGCCAGGACGGCACACAGGTGCCGCTGCGCCAGGCCGCCGCCACGCTCATCTGGAGCCAGGACACGATCAACTACCGCCTGGAGGGCGTACGGACCAAGGAGGAGGCCATCACGATCGCCGAGTCACTCCAGTGATCCGGTCAGCCAGTCGTCCACACCCTTGAGCAGCTCCTTGCGCACGGACTCCGGAGCCGCCGACGAGCGTACGGACTGCCGCGCCAGCTCGGCGATCTCGGCGTCGCTGAAGCCGTAGACGTCCCTGGCCAGCTCGTATTGCGGCAGCAGCCGCGCACCGAACAGCAGCGGGTCGTCGGACCCCAGCGCGAGCGGCACGCCCGCGTCGAACAGCCGCCGCACCGGCACGTCGGCCGCCTGCTCGGAAACCCCCAGCCCGACGTTGGAGGTCGGGCAGATCTCGCAGCAGATCTGCCGGTCGGCGAGCCGGTGCATCAGCCACTCGTCCTCGGCCGCCCGCACACCATGCCCGACCCGGTCCGCTGCCAGGTCGTCCACGCACTGCGCCACGCTGCGCGGCCCCATCAGCTCGCCCCCGTGGGGCACGGACAGCAGCCCGCCCCGCTTGGCGATCCTGAACGCCCGCTCGAAGTCCCTGGCCGCGCCCCTGCGCTCGTCGTTGGACAGCCCGAACCCGACCACGCCCTTGCCGACGTATTGCGTGGCCAGCCTGGCCAGCGTGTTCGCGTCGAGCGGATGCCTGGTCCTGTTCGCCGCCACGACCACCGCGATCCCGATCCGGGCGTGCTCGGCCGCCTGCCGCGCCGCGTCGAGCACTAGCTCCAGCGTGGCGGTCAGGCCGCCGAAACGCTGGGCGTAGCCCGACGGGTCGACCTGGATCTCCAGCCAGCGCGAGCCGGCCGCCGCCTCGTCCTCGGCCGTCTCGCGCAGCAGCCTGTAGACGTGCTCGGGCCGGCTCAGCACGGACCTGGCGATGTCGTACAGCCGCTGGAACCTGAACCAGCCGCGCTCGTCGGTGGCCCGCAACTTCGGCGGCCAGTCCTCCTCCAGCGCGTCGGGCAGATGCAGCCCCTGCTCCCTTGCCAGCTCGATCAGCGTGGTGTGCCGCATCGAACCGGTGAAGTGCAGGTGGAGATGGGCCTTGGGAAGCGCGTCTAGGGGCCGTGGCATTTGCTTATCTTGCCATCCGGCCTGTGGTGGGGTGCCGTCCCACTCGCGGGCTCGCGACCGTGAAAGCCGGGCGAGCGAGTGATGGATGGGCGGGAACCGGGGATCAATGACGCATGATCCCTGAGGGGCGCGACGGCGGACGGGGATGGCGCGCCGTGGTGGCGGCGCTGGCGTTCGCGATGGCGGGACTCATCATCCACGCGTTGTTCTCGTCGGGATTCGGGCGCATCGCCCGTCCTGCCGAGGCGCCCCCACCCCTCGCCGTGGCCCCTCCGGAGACCCGCCTGGTCACGGTGACCAGGCGAACGTCGGCCCCGTTTCGGCCGAGCCCACCCGCGGCTCGGACCCGCGGGCCGGCGTCCTCGCGGTGATCTCCGACGATTTCTGGCTCACCTACCTCCCCGCAGGGCTCGAACGCAGCGGCGGCGGGGTGATCGAGCCGGAGCCGGGCGTCAAGGGCGGCTGGGCCAGGTTCGCGACCGCGGACAGGTTCGTCGAAGCGCAGGTCGAGCACGGTATCGTGGCGGCGGACTGGCAAAGCTACCGCTCCCGGGTCACCATGCTCGACGCCCGTGACACCACCGTACGCGGCCGGCCCGCCGCGGTCGGCAGGCATCCGAACGGCGGTCGCCTGATCGTCTGGCTGGAACGCGTGGGCACCGGCGCGTGGATCAGAGTCAGCGACTCCCTGAGCAGGGAACTCCTCGCAGTTGCCGCCTCCGTGAAGGCTCCTGTAGGAGACTAGGTCCCCTTCCCAGTCCCTCTCTTCCGGGTATCCACACACGTCATGGGGGGTCGATGCGGCGTCTGGCGGCAGTGCTCCTCGTGCTCGCGCTCACCGGCTGCGGCGGCGGTGACGGCGTGCCGGAGCCCGAGCCCACCCGCACCGTCGCCCGGCCGTCGCAGGAGCCGGCAAGGAGCAAGACCATCTCGCTGTCCTGCGGCGACACCGAGGTAAGCCTGCCGGCCATGCCCGCGAAGCTGAAGCGTGCCGGCGCGTTCGCCCAGCTGCCCTCGCTCGCCCGCCGGCTCGACGTCGACGGCCTGATCTGGCGCAGGAACGACGAGCACCTGTACGTCGGCGTGGTGTGCGGGGTGCGGACCGCCGAGCAGTTCGCCACGCTGGTCGCCAGGTCGACGCTGACGGCATACAAGGGGCGGCCAGCGCTGCGCTGGACCACCAAGAGCGGCCTGCGGAACTTCATGTGGCTGGAGCAGCCGGGCACCGCGGTCTACATCGGTGCGACACCCGGCCTCGCCACCCACATCAGGCGAATCGCCGGCGGCGTCTCAGCGGGCCTCGGCCAATAGCTTGCCCAGGCGGCTGACGCCCTCCACCAGGTCGTCGTCGCCCAGCGCGTAGGACAGCCTGAAGTAACCCGGCGTGCCGAACGCCTCGCCGGGCACCACCGCCACCTCGGCCTCCTCCAGGATCAGCTCGGCCAGCTCGCTCGAGGTCTGAGGCCGCCTGCCCCGCAGCTCCTTGCCGATCAGCTCCTTGACCGTCGGGTACGCGTAGAACGCCCCCTTCGGCTCGGGGCAGAACACGCCCGGGATGTCGTTGAGCATCCGCACCATCGTCTGGCGGCGCCTGTCGAACGCCGTGCGCATCTCGGCCACCGCCGACAGGTCGCCGGAGACCGCGGCCAGCGCCGCCATCTGCGCCACGTTGGAGACGTTGGAGGTGGCGTGCGACTGCAGGTTGGTGGCGGCCTTGACCACGTCGGCCGGGCCGATCAGCCAGCCCACGCGCCAGCCGGTCATCGCGTAGGTCTTGGCCACGCCGTTGAGGATCACCACCCGGTCGCCCAGCTCGGGGACGGCCGTGGCGATGCTGGTGAACTCGGTGCCGCCGTACACGAGGTGCTCGTAGATCTCGTCGGTGACGACCCAAAGGCCGTGCTCGGCCGCCCAGCGGCCGATCGCGATGGTCTGCTCGCGCGAGTAAACCGCGCCCGTCGGGTTGGACGGAGAGACGAACAACACCACCTTCGTACGCTCGGTGCGCGCGGCCTCCAGCTGCTCGACGCCCGCCAGGTAGCCGGTGGACTCGTCGGCCACGACGTCCACCTGCACGCCTCCGGCCAGCTTGATCGCCTCGGGGTAGGTCGTCCAGTAGGGCGCGACCACGAGGACCTCGTCACCCGGGTCGAGCAGCGTCGCGAAGGCCTCGTAGACGGCCTGCTTGCCGCCATTGGTGATCAGCACCTGAGACGGCTCGACGGCATAGCCGGAGTCGCGCCTGGTCTTGTCGGCGACGGCCTGCTTGAGCTCGGGCAGCCCGCCCGCCGGCGTGTACTTGTGGAAGCGCGGCTGGCGGGCCGCCTCGATCGCCGCCTCGACGATGTAATCAGGCGTCGGGAAGTCGGGCTCGCCCGCGCCGAAGCCGATGACGGGGCGTCCGGCCGCCTTCATCGCCTTCGCCTTGGCGTCCACGGCGAGGGTGGCGGATTCGGAAATCGCGGAAATTCTTGCGGAGATGCGAGGTCGGGTGGACATGGGTCCATCGTCCCACGTGCTCGTGACCTGGGCGATCAGCTTTGGGTTCGACGTACCGGGCATTCCCCCGTATGCTTTCGGCTGGTCCTTCCGCCGCATGTCGCCGGGCGGTTCGGTCCAGGCAGTGAGTCGATCAGGGTAGTCTGGTTGATGACATAGGGCACTGGCGCAATTGGTAGCGCACCGGTCTCCAAAACCGGCGGTTGGGGGTTCGAGTCCCTCGTGCCCTGCGAGTGCGGTCCGCGCAACGATAGGCGTGTAAGCGCGCCGCAAACTGCGTTGGATACGGACGAATTCAGGTGAGGACTGTGGCGATCGACACACGCGGCGAAACCGCCGACAAGCCCAGTGGCGAAAAGAAGACGCGCACTTCGCCTGCCCTTTTCTACCGGCAGGTCGTCGGCGAGCTTCGTAAAGTCATCTGGCCGACACGCAAGGATCTCATCACCTACACCACGGTCGTTCTGATATTCGTTCTGATCATGGTTGGCATCGTGTACGGCCTCGACGCCGCCCTGGGATGGTTGGTCCTCCGCGTCTTCGGCGGAGCCTGATCCCGGCGCCGCCGGTGCCCGCCTGACGGAGTCGCCATCGATACGAGCTCAATCGATTAGACGAAAGAGGAAGAGTCACCGTGTCCGAGTCTTCTATTCCGGCCGACGAGTCCCGCGAGGAGTGGGGCGACGAGCTGGAAGAGGCCACTGAGGAAGCCACCGAGGCGGCTCTCGAAGAGGCCGAGGTCGCGGAGAGCGACGAGGCGGCCGAGGTCGAGGCTGTCGCCGCCGAGGACGTTTCGGCTCTTCCCGACGTCGACCCCGTCGAGGAGTTCAAGCAGTCGCTGCGCGGCCTGCCCGGCGAGTGGTATGTCATTCACTCCTACGCCGGTTACGAAAACCGCGTGAAGTCCAACATCGAGAGCCGCAACGTGTCGCTCAACATGGAGGACTACATCTTCCAGATCGAGGTGCCGACGCACACCGTTCAGGAGTTCAAGAGCGGCAAGAAGGTGCCGGTCAAGGAGCGCGTGCTGCCCGGCTACGTGCTGGTGCGCATGGAGCTGACCGACGAGTCCTGGGCCGCGGTGCGCAACACGCCCGGCGTGACCGGCTTCGTCGGCCTGTCCAACAAGCCCAGCCCGCTCAGCCTCGACGAGGTCGCCAAGCTGCTCGCGCCCGAGCCGACCGAGGAGGCCAAGAAGGCGGCGGCCAAGCCGTCCGCGGGCCCGACGGTCGAGTTCGAGATCGGCGAGTCGGTCACGGTCATGGACGGCCCGTTCGCGACGCTGCCCGCCTCGGTGAGCGAGATCAGCCCCGAGTCGCAGAAGCTCAAGGTGCTCGTCTCGATCTTCGGTCGGGAGACCCCGGTCGAGCTGTCGTTCAACCAGGTCTCGAAGATCTAGGACGATCACCTACACTTAGACGTTCGGGCGGCCGCCTTCGCGAGGGCGGCCTCCGACATGTCCGGGGCTGCAATCCGCAGCCCGGACGGCATCACAATCAAAGACCCGGAGAAGGACAAATGCCTCCGAAGAAGAAAATCGCCGCGTTGGTAAAGGTCCAGCTTCCCGCTGGCCAGGCCACCCCGGCGCCGCCGGTGGGTACCGCCCTCGGTCCCCACGGCGTCAACATCATGGACTTCGTCAAGCAGTACAACGCCGCGACGGAGGCCCAGCGGGGCAACATCATCCCCGTTGAGATCACCATTTTCGAGGACCGCAGCTTCACCTTCATCACGAAGACGCCGCCGGCCCCCGAGCTGATCAAGAAGGCCCTCGGCCTCGACAAGGGCAGCGCGGTCCCGCACCGTGACAAGGTCGGCAAGCTCAGCCGCGAGCAGCTGCGCAGCATCGCCGAGACGAAGATGCCCGACCTCAACGCCAACGACATCGAGGCCGCCGAGAAGATCATCGCCGGCACCGCCCGGTCGATGGGCATCACGGTCGCCGAGTAACACCCTTTCAGACGTTCGTGGGAGGGCCGTCAGGCCCGTTCACCACTAGGAGTTAAGAATGAAGCGCAGCAAGGCGCACAAAGACGCGGCGGCCAAGTTCGACCGCGACAAGCTCTACTCGCCCGTCGAGGCCGCGAAGCTCGCCAAGGAGACGTCGACCACCAAGTTCGACGCCACCGTCGAGGTTGCGCTGCGGCTGGGCGTCGACCCTCGCAAGGCCGACCAGATCGTGCGCGGCACGGTCAACCTCCCGCACGGCACCGGTAAGACCGCCCGGGTCCTGGTCTTCGCGACCGGTGACCGTGCCGAGGCGGCCCGCGAGGCGGGCGCCGACATCGTCGGCGCCGACGAGCTGATCGACGAGATCTCCAAGGGCAACAGGCTCAACGAGTTCGACGCCGTCGTGGCCACGCCGGATCTGATGGGCAAGGTCGGCCGCCTGGGCCGCGTGCTCGGTCCGCGTGGTCTCATGCCCAACCCGAAGACCGGCACGGTGACGCCCGACGTCGTCAAGGCCGTGACGGAGATCAAGGGCGGCAAGATCGAGTTCCGCACCGACCGGCAGGCCAACCTGCACTTCATCATCGGCAAGACGTCGTTCGGCGAGCGCGAGCTCCTGGAAAACTACGCTGCCGCCCTGGATGAGGTGCTGCGTCTCAAGCCGTCGGCGGCCAAGGGCCGTTACCTGAAGAAGGTCACCTTCTCCACGACGATGGGCCCGGGTGTCCCGGTCGACCCCAACATCACCCGCGGCATCACCGCGGAGCTGGAGAGCTGATCTCTGCTCTTCGACAAGCCCCCGCCCCTTTCGGGCGGGGGTTTTTCGTTTGATGACCGTGGAGCGGGGCGGCGGGTGGGCCGGGCCGGAGCGTCCGTATGGTGGATTGTGAAGATGGTGTGAAGACCTTGTGGGGGATAACCCTGGGTTTTCCCCTAATTGTGCGGGGAAGGCGCTACGGCCGTGGAATGCAAACGTAGGGTCAAGACATGCTGAAGCGATCGATAAGTCTCGCCGCGGCCGGAGCCGCGCTCGTGGTGGCCGCGGTTGCCGGTTGCGGCACTACTGCCCAGCCCATCCAGGTCAATCTGGCGGCCTCGGAAGTGCTGGCGCAGGCCGCGCAGAAGACGGCTGAGGTCACCAGCTACACCGTTGACGCCGTGGTGAACGCCACGCACCCCCAGCAGGGCGACGGCCGGGTGCAGGGACGCATGCTCTACCAGAAGCAGCCCCTGGCCGTGGACCTGACCCTGGACACCGTCGACATGGGCGGTCAGAGCCTGCCGGGCGGCGTACGAGCCGTGCTGCAGGGCGACGCCGTCTACGTCAAGGTCGAAGCGCTCAAGGACCTGGTAGGCGCCACCAAGCCGTGGATCAAGGTCCCGCTCACCGAGATGGGCGAGTCCGGCGAGGTGAACCAGTACCTGAACCAGATCCAGCAGTTCGATCTGGCCAACGTGACCAAGCTCGTCACGGCCTCGCAGGACGTGAAGTCGGTCGGCAACGAGAGCGTCAACAGCGAGGACACCACCCACTACAGCGGCAGCTTCCCGGTCGACGCGGCCGTGCAGCTGCTGCCCGCCGACGAGCAGCAGCAGGCCCGTACGGGGCTGGCCGAGCTCAAGGACGTCAAGTTCGACATCTGGGTGGCCGCCGACGGGCTGCCGCGCAAGCTCGCGTTGAACGGGCAGAAGGAAGGCGCCACGCTCGACGCCACGCTGTTCTTCAAGGACTTCAACAAGGCCGTGACCATCGAGACGCCGCCCGCCGACCAGGTCGGAGAGCTGCCCAAGGGCACGACCAACTGAGAACGATTTGGAAACTCGGCGACCAGGACGTAGTCTGGTCGTTGCCGAAGACCGCCGGTTGTCGTCAGGTGCTCAAGCCTGACGGCCGAAGGATCCACGTCATGTGGACAACCCGCGCAGGTGTGATGCGAGTTTCCCACATGGTTTGACCCGTGTGTGCGAGCCCCGTGCGCCCTGCGCCCGGGGCTGTTCTCATGTTCGGGGGCCTTCGCCGGTGGCACATCTGGAAGGAGGCCCATGGCGAGGCCGGATAAGGCGACAGCGGTTGCCGAGCTCAAGAATGAGTTCGAGGGCAGCGCTGCCGCCGTTCTGACCGAGTACCGCGGTCTCACCGTCGCTCAGCTCAAGGAGCTGCGCACCTCTCTCGGTGAGAATGCGAAGTTCGCCGTGGCGAAGAACACCCTGACCAAGATCGCCGCCAACGAGGCAGGCGTGACGGGTCTTGACGACCTGCTGGTCGGTCCGACCGCCGTCGCCTTCGTCAAGGGCGACGTCGTGGAGGCGGCCAAGGGTCTGCGTGACTTCGCCAAGGCCAATCCCCTTCTGGTGATCAAGGGCGGCGTGCTCGAGGGCAAGGCCCTCAACGCCACTGAGATCACCAAGCTCGCCGACCTCGAGTCCCGCGAGGTCCTCCTCGCGAAGCTTGCCGGTGCGCTCAAGGCGAAGCAGAGCGCCGCTGCCGCGATGTTCGCCGCGCTGCCCACGCAAATGGCTCAGCTGGCCGACGCCCTTCGCGCGAAGCGCGACGAGGCGGGCGAGTAACACCGGGGATTGCCGCACCTACCGCGGTCCCGTTCCTAGTTGTCTGCAAGTCCTAAACGTAAGGAAAACATCATGGCGAAGCTCAGCACCGAAGAGCTGCTCGACACGTTCAAGGAGATGACCCTCCTCGAGCTGTCCGAGTTCGTGAAGCAGTTCGAAGAGGTCTTCGACGTCAAGGCCGCCGCCCCCGTCGCGATGGCCGCCCCCGCCGCCGCCGGTGGTGGCGAGGCCGCCGTCGTTGAGGAGCAGGACGAGTTCGACGTCATCCTCGAGGCCGCCGGTGACAAGAAGATCCAGGTCATCAAGGAGATCCGCGCCCTCACGTCCCTTGGCCTCAAGGAGGCCAAGGACCTGGTGGACGGCGCTCCGAAGAACGTCTTCGACGGCAAGGTCAACAAGGAGCAGGCGGAGAAGGCCAAGGCTGCCCTCGAGGGCGCCGGCGCCAGCGTGACCGTGAAGTAAGACGGTCCTGTCTCTTCTGAGAAGGGGCGCGAGACATCCTGGTGCCGGATGTCTGCGCCCCTTTTCGCATTTCCTGAGCGGTGCCGTGCGGGCCCGGCTCAGGAGATTCTCATCCCGGTTTCATCGCCCCACCAACCGGCGTGCCTAGCGTGCCTGACGTGGTTACCGAAGCTAAGTCTCGTTGGGCGCTGGCCGCCCTCCTCGTGGGCACCGGCGTGCTGTACATCTGGGGCCTTGGGGCCTCGGGCTGGGCCAATTCGTATTACGCGGCAGCCGTGCAGGCCGGCAGCCAGAGCTGGACGGCGTTCTTCTTCGGGGCCTCCGACGCCGCGAACGCGATCACCGTCGACAAGACGCCTGCCTCGCTGTGGCCCATGGTGCTCAGCGTGCGGCTGTTCGGGCTGAACTCGTGGGCCATGCTCGTGCCGCAGGCGTTGTTGGGCGTCGGCACCGTGGCCGTGGTGTACGCCTCCGTGCGCCGGCTGTTCAGCCCATGGGCGGCGCTGCTGGCCGGGGCAGTCATGGCGGTCACGCCGGTGGCCGTGCTGATGTTCCGGTTCAACAACCCCGACGCGCTGCTGGTGCTGTTGCTGACCGTCGCGGGCTACTGCGTGGTGCGGGCCCAGGAGCGGGGGGCGACCCGGTGGCTGGTGCTGGCGGGGGCGGCGATCGGGTTCGCGTTCCTGGCGAAGATGTTGCAGGCGTTTCTCGTGCTGCCGGGGTTCGCGCTGGTCTACCTCCTGACCGCGCCCGTGGCGTTCTGGCGCCGGATCTGGCAGTTGCTGCTGGCGGGGGCCGCGATGGTGGCCGCCGCCGGCTGGTGGCTGCTGGCGGTGGCGCTGGTGCCGGCCTCCGAGCGGCCGTACATCGGCGGCTCGCAGACCAACAGCGTGCTGGAGCTGGCGCTCGGCTACAACGGCATCGGCCGGCTCAACGGAGCCGACTACGGCGGGCTGGGAAACCTCAACCAGCAGTCCGGATGGCTGCGGATGTTCGACACCGAGGCGGGCGGGCAGATCTCCTGGCTGCTCCCCGCGGCCCTGGTGCTGCTGGTCGCCGTCACCTGGCTGACCCGGCGGGCGCCTCGGGTCGATCCGGTCCGCGCCGCCGTCTGGGTGTGGGGGAGCTGGCTGCTCGTCACGGCGTTGGTCTTCAGCCTGATGCAAGGGATCTTCCACGCGTACTACACCGTGGCGCTGGCGCCGGCCATCGCGGCGCTGGTGGGCATGGGAGCCGCCGTGCTCTGGGAGCGGGGGGCGCGCAGGCTTCCAGCCATGATCACGGCGGGGACGGCCGTGTGGTCGTACGTGCTGCTGTCGCGCAGCGCCGACTGGAACGCGTGGCTGGGGGTCGCCGTGCTGGTGGCGGGCCTGGGGGCGGTGCTGGCGATGTTGCTGACCCGCCGCGTCCTGGCCGTGGTCGCGATCGCCCTGGTGGCGTGCCTGGCGGGGCCGGCAGCGTACGCCGTGGACACCGCCGCTTCGCCGCACACCGGAGCCATCCCGACGGCTGGGCCCTCTACCGGCGGCGGCGGGTTCGGCCGGCCGGCCGGTGGCGGGAACCGCGGCGGGTTCCAGCGGCCCGGCGGCGGAGGCCAGGCATTCCGCCCGCCGACGGCCGTCGGCGACGGCGCCGCGCGCGGCAGGATGGGCGGTGGCGGCATGGGCGGGCTGCTCAACGCCGGCACGCCGGCCGCCGAGCTGACCGCGCTGCTGAAGAACGGCGCCTCCGGCTACACGTGGGTGGCGGCGACCGTGGGGTCCAATAACGCGGCCGGATATCAGCTCGCCGGCGGCCAACCGGTGATGGCGGTGGGCGGGTTCAACGGCACCGATCCCGCGCCGACGCTGGAGCAGTTCAAGCAGTACGTGGCCGAGAAGAAGATTCACTACTTCCTGGGCACCGGCATGGGCGGCTTCGGCGGGCGGAGCACGGGCGGCAGCGGCGACGCGGCCGAGATCGCCGCGTGGGTCCAGGAGACCTTCACCGCCACGACCGTTGGGGGCGCCACCGTCTTCGACCTCACCCAGAACGCCTAGCCGCGGACCTGGGCGATGGCGCTGGTGTCCATGTAGTCCCTCGTGTGGACGATCTCACCGTTCCTGATCCGCAGGACGAGGAGGCCGGGGACCGTGATCGACCGGTCCCCGGCCGTGACGTACGTGCTCTGCTCCACCACCACGACCTCCGGATCGTCCGTGCGGTGCAGCGCCAGCCTGCGGACCTCCTTGACGTCGGCGGGCGTCGCGCCCCATGACGCGCGGTAGCCCGCGCGGATCTCCTCCCTGCCCTTGTACGGCGGCAGCCCGCCGAACGGGAACTCGTGCAGCCCGTCCTCCGCATACAGCTCGGCCAGCTCGTCGGCCGACTTGTGCAGCATCGCGTCGTGGAAGGCGGTGACGATCTCTTCCATGGACATGAGTGACTCCCCAACTCGCTCAACAGACGTTGATTCAACGAGCGTAGAGCGAAAACGTGCGATCGGTCAACGCATGTAGAGTCGTCGCGTGAGCGAGAGAGTGCTTCCGCGGGCGGAGCGGCGACGCAGGACCGAGGGCAGGATCCTCGACGCGGCCAGGACGCTCTTCGCGGAGCTGGGATTCGAGCGCACCACGATCCGGGCCGTCGCCAGGGCGGCCGAGGTCGATCCCGCCCTGGTCATGCAGTACTTCGGCAGCAAGCAGGAGCTCTTCAACCAGGCCGTGCGCGTGGCGCCGGTCCCCGGCGCGGGTCTGGACGCGAACGAGCTGGTCGAATACCTCCTCGGCACGCTCACCATGAAGATCGGCGAGCTGCCGCAGGGCTCGCTGGCCATGATGCGGTCCATGCTCACCCACCCCGAGGCCGCCGCCGCGGCGCGGGAGCTGCTGGGCAGGCAGATCGACCGGCTGGCGGACTCCATCCCCAGCGAGGACGCCCGGCTGCGGGCCGCGCTGATGACGATGATCATGCTCGGCGTGACGGTCGGCCATCAGCTGCTGGAGCTGGACGATCTCCGCGAGGTCTCCCAGGGGGAGATCGCGCGCGTGCTGCGCCCGAGCCTGCGAGCGCTTACTGGACCGGAAGTCTCATAACTGCCTCGTAACAAGTTATCGAACCTGGTCGTCATCCGGCCGGGCGTCGTTACGGTGATGGCATCATCCCCGAGCACGGGAAGGTGGCCAGTGGGCGTCGAAGTCGTCGTAGACGGGCTCACCAAGTCGTTCGGGCGCCAGGTCATCTGGGAGGACGTCTCGCTCACGCTGCCCGCGGGCGAGATCTCGGTCCTGCTCGGGCCGTCGGGCACCGGCAAGTCGGTCTTCCTCAAGACACTGGTCGGGCTGCTACGGCCGGACCGCGGCCACATCTGGATCGACGGCTACGACCTCGCCAACTGCACCGAGAGCAAGCTGTACGAGCTCCGCAGGCTCTTCGGGGTGCTGTTCCAGGACGGCGCGCTGTTCGGCTCGCTCAACCTCTACGACAACATCGCCTTCCCCCTGCGCGAGCACACCAAGAAGAGTGAGTCCCAGGTCCGCCAGATCGTGATGGAGAAGATGGAGCTGGTCGGGCTGCTCGGCGCGGAGCGCAAGCTGCCGGGGGAGATCTCGGGCGGCATGCGCAAGCGGGCAGGGCTCGCCAGGGCGCTGGTGCTGGATCCGGAGATCATCCTGTTCGACGAGCCGGACTCCGGACTCGACCCGGTGCGCACGGCGTACCTCAACCAGCTCATCGTCGATCTCAACGCCGAGGTCGAGGCGACGTTCCTGATCGTGACGCACGACATCAACACCGCCCGTACGGTGCCCGACAGCATCGGGCTGCTCTTCCGGCGGGAACTGGTGATGTTCGGCCCGCGCGAGATGTTGTTGTCGAGCGACGAGCCGGTCGTGCGGCAGTTCCTCAACGCCAGGAGGCACGGCCCGATCGGCATGTCGGAGGAGAAGGACATCTCCGAGCTGGAGGCCGAGGCCCAGCTGGGGCACGACCCCGGCGCACTGCCGCCGATCCCCCCGCAGCTCATGCCGACCGGCAATCGGATCCGCCGCGCTCAGCAGCCGCCGGGCACCTGGCTGGCGGCCAACGGCGTGATCCCGCCGCAGGGCTCGTTCGTGGACGAGCGCGGCCGCAACTGGCTGGAGGAATACCCGCGCCTGGTCAACGCCTACCTGCACGGCATCAAGTGAGCTCCGCCCCCGAAGGGTCACTTACGTAGGGCGCGCCTCTAACGGACGCTCTGCGAGCCCCTGAGGGCCGTATGGAGGCATTTGTGGGATCTGCAACCCTTTCGCCGATCCCTTACCTCCTGGGTTGGTTCAGGGGCCCCAGGCGTGACCGCCGCGTTATGATCCGGCGGCGGCCGACGCGCGGGAAGGGGTGAGGCAGACGTGGAAGGGCTCGACGTCAGGCTCGCCCGCATCCTGATCGCGGTGCTCGGCGGGA
Source organism: Nonomuraea sp. 10N515B (assembly GCF_052245915.1). NCBI lineage: Bacteria > Bacillati > Actinomycetota > Actinomycetes > Streptosporangiales > Streptosporangiaceae > Nonomuraea > Nonomuraea sp. 10N515B. The sequence continues at coordinate 1,430 of NZ_JBQQBQ010000013.1, read as the reverse complement.
TGCTGGCGGTGCTCGTCGGCGTGGGCGTGTGGATCGCCGTGCAGGCGCGCGACGAGCAGGGCAGGGCGGGGGACAAGGAGGCCGTGCTGCTGGCGGCGGGCGCGCATGCCAAGAACCTGATCTCGCTGGACTACCGGACCGTGGAGGCCGACCTGCAGCGCATGCTCGACACCTCCACGGGTGCGGCCAGGGCCGAATACGTCGCCACCGCGGACAAGCTCAAGTCCACCACGACCGGGAGCAAGGTCGTCCAGCAGGGCGTGCTGCGCGCCACGGGGCTCGTCTCGCTGGCAGGAGCGAAGGCCAAGGTGCTGGTAGTCGCGGATGTGGAGATCCGCTGGGACGACTCCAAGAACGCGCCGGAGGCGCGCTACTACCGCTGGTCGATGGACCTGGACAAGGTCGGCGGCGCCTGGCTGGTGTCGAAGGCGGTGCAGGTGTTGTGAAGACGTTCGTGATCGTGCTGCTGGGCGTGCTCGTGGTCGTGGCCGGCGTGCTGGTGCCGGCGATGTGGTTCAACCTGCGCGATCTTCGTGACGCCGACGCGGCCGGCGTGGAGGCCGTGGCCGTGGCCAAGAAGGTCGCGCCCGACCTGCTCTCGTACGACTATCGGAGCGTAGAGGAGGACCTGGTGCGGGCCGGCGCGCACACCACCGGTGAGCTGACCAAGCACCTCAAAGACTTGAGCACGAGCCTGGTCGCCAAGGCCAAGGCACAGAAGATCGTGCAGACCATCGCGGTGGCGGGAGCCGGGGTGGAGCGAGCCGAGCCGGACCGCGTCGAGGTTCTGCTCTTCGTGAACATGTCTACCGTCAAGGAGGTCTCCGGCGAACCCAAGCCCCGGCACGAGTACTTCCGGAACCGAGCCAGGTTCGTCATGGTCCGGCAGGACTCGCGCTGGCTGGTCGCCAGCCTGTCGACCTTGGTCGGCACCGCATGACGCACCGGACGATCTCCGGCGGCGCGGCGCTTCGTTCAATTGTTACCAAAAATCTGGTTTAGCGAAGCATATGGCCGGGGTAATCCAGTCACAGCTACACCGGTTGTCGGCATGGGTTCGACCCCTGGTGTGACGGAGCGTTAACCGCCCCCGTTCGCGGGTATCGTCTTGGGCCTGTGCGGTAGGCGATCGGTCACACAGGGGAGAAAACCCAGCGTCCGGGCCCAGAGTCGGCTAAAAGTCGGGCTCACGGGCTTGACGTTTCCGTCTGAACGGGCGATGCTGCGACCAACGTGGAGCATGCAGCGAGAGCAAAGTGGACAGGCGTGTGCCGTTCGGCTACACTGCCCCTTTGCGCTGCCCTTTGACGACCCGCGATGCTTGCTCACGTTGCGAGGTTGTCTGGCGTGCGTGTAGTCAGTCCGCCGCGAGCCCTCGGAAGGACATCTGTTGGCAGCCTCGCGCAACGCCTCCGCCGTACCCGCTGGTC